>NZ_JBNPXS010000061.1:0-10406 GCF_050433185.1 Desulfitispora alkaliphila | reverse complement strand
CTATCCAGTTCCTGAGGCTGACCCATTGTTAGGTGACTATGAAATACTGAGAATGAGTGAGTATTAAAGAGAAATATTAACTTTATAGAAGGAGGTTTCACCTGGACATAAGGTGGCCTGCCATTTGTAAATAAATTACTCAGTCGGATCAACTACTGTACCGCTAAATAGGATTTCGTTAGTGTCTTCATCGTGAATAAGGAAGAAAAATGGACGATCAACTTTCATATTAAAGCTTTCTATAGCGACTGATTCTTTACCTACTTCTACAGAAGTTGCAGCTGCTGCCTCTGTTCCTTTTTCATCCACCTCTATGAAAGATTTATGCTTTACCTCGCTGATAAAGAGCCTTAAGCCCTCATCCCAGGACACCATGTTGTAAAAGTCCGCATTGTTTCTGAGCACGATAAAAGGTTTCATTTCGCTCAACAAAGTCATCAGCAAAATCAATGTTCTCTTTCATCCAGAGAGAATTAGCTATATTAATAGTTACAGAAGGATCAGCTACCTGTAAATAATACAAAAGCGCCAAGTTATTTTTGTTAAACTTATCTAGCTCCAAATCTTCAATTCCAAGAACTTCAGCCATGGCTTCTTTAGTTTCGCTACCAGAACCGTTATAAGTCATAGCAAGAGCAGTGTAGATGCTTGTAGGAGAAATAAATATGTTCTCATCTTCTGTCACCAGGTTCTGCAAAACTTTTATGCCAAAGTCATTAGAAGCATTAGAAATGCTTGGGTCAAAGACATCAAGTACTTCATTTTCCGGCTTAGGGATGTTCATGCCTCCCGTTGTAGTATCATTTTCGCACCCTGTTAAAAAAGTCATCCCTATTATTAAAAGCATTGATATAAAAACAATAGTAATAGATTTTTTCATTACCAAAACCCTCCTTGTTAAATTATTAGCTTTTTTTTATTTAGACGTTGATATGAGCATTAAGTTCCCTATATTGTTAGAGTGGAGGGTTCACAAAAGTAGTTAATGATTATATAATCAATTAATATAGTAGTTGATGATGAAAGATATGTACTGTATGGAGAGGGGATAGAAGCGCTGATTATTTGGAATAATATTACATAATAAGCTATCCATATAGTTGACGTTTACTTTTGAGGAGGATTTTTGCATGGAGATAGTCTTCATTGATAGAAGAACAGGTAAAAAAATAAAAGAAGTAGTGTCCGGGGAAAAGCTTTTGAGATGGGCTCATGAAACAAAAACAGGAGGGACTTTAATAGAGTATCTAGTAAAGAAAAAGTTTATAAACAGTTACTATGGCAAATTTCAAAATTTACCTTCAAGTAAGAAAAAAATAAAGAATTTTGTTCAAGAGCTTTCTATTGATATGAGCGAAGCGGAAAGAGAAAACTTAAATGATTATGAGAGCTTTAATGACTTCTTTGCCCGTAAACTTAAGGACCAAGCAAGACCGATTTGTAAGGACTCAGATTGTGTTATATCACCTGCTGATGGTAGGTTACTGGCCTATGAAAATATAGATATGAACAATGTAGTTCAAATAAAGGGGTCACATTATAATTTAAATGAACTTTTCCAGGATGAGAAATTAGCTTTAGAATATGACAAAGGGGTATGCATTGTTATCAGATTAAACCCTGCAGATTATCATAGATTTCACTTTCCCGATAGTGGAATACCCCAAGAATCCAAATCCATAAAGGGAAACTATTACTCAGTAAATCCTATAGCTTTGAAAAAAGTAGCCAAAATATACTGCCAAAACAAAAGGGAGTTTACCCAGTTCCAATCAGACAATTTTGGTAAAATTGTATTAGTGGAGGTTGGAGCAACCTGCGTGGGGACTATAATTCAAACTTATGAAGCTAATAAGAAGGTATTTAAAGGGCAGGAAAAAGGATACTTTAAATTTGGTGGTTCTACTGTAATAATGTTTTTCAAAGAAAATACTATAAAAGTGGATGAAGATCTTATTAAAAATACTGAAGAAGGCTTTGAAACAAAAGTAAATATGGGAGAACGTATTGCTAAAGCCAAATAAAGGCTTGAAATTAGGGCATCTGCCATGGGGTAGGTGTCTTTTGTTCTTTTAAAATATGATACAGGAAAAGAAGGAGGTGCGTAGAAGTTGTTCTAAAGCTAGAAATTGAAAGAATGGAGATAGTTACTTATGAAAACGATACCTATTATTTATGAAGACAACCACCTATTGGTAGTAAATAAACCACCTAATATTTTGACACAAGGGGATCGAACTGGAGATATAGATATGTTAACCTTGCTCAAACAAGACTTAAAAAAAAGATATGACAAACCGGGTAATGTTTATTTAGGGTTAATTCACCGATTAGACCGACCTGTAGGAGGCGTTATGGTTTTTGCAAAGACCTCAAAAGCTGCCTCGCGATTGTCAGATCAAATAAGAAGAAACGTATTCCAAAAAACCTATATGGCTGTTATTCACGGAAACCCATTAAAGAAGAGGGGAAGGTTGACCCATTACCTGGTAAAAGATAAGAGAACCAATATAGTTTCTACTGTTAGAAAGAGTACAGAAAAAGCTAAGAAAGCCATACTTGAGTATGAGCTAATGGAGAGTGCTCAAGACTTTAGTCTGGTTAAAATCAATCTACATACTGGAAGACCACATCAAATCCGCGTACAGTTTTCTACTATAGGGCATCCTTTATATGGAGACCAGAAATATGGGCGTAATAAAAAAGGGAGACAGATTGCTCTTGTCTCCGAACAAATTAGCTTTGAACACCCTACATTAAAAGAAGAAATGTCATTCAGTAGTAATATAAAGAAACATAAACCCTGGGATAAGTTTCATACGCTTTTTTAACAACAACACTTAATAGTGTAATTATTTTATTAAGAATTTCTAACAACAAGTAGTTCTTCGGATTTAGCGCAGCAACTATTTTCGCATCCTATAACATAAACGCGGCCTAGAGTACCTGATGGTACCTGCCACAGAATCTCAGCAACATCATCACCGGGACAGTTAATACCGATGAGACTAGCAAGTTCACAGGTTTCAGTACCAGTAGGCTCAAGGAAAAAGAATGCTCGGAAAACTGGACGATTAAATGTGGCTCTTACAATCACATTGGCATTTAGTTGGACAGCCCCGTCAACATCAGGTAGAGGCTCACCAGCCTCAGTCAGTAAACGTAGTGAAAGTACACGTAGGTCGCAAACAGGCTTTGGTTTAGGTGGCCTGGTTGGGATGCATATCACTTGACCTACAAAGATAATATCTGGGTTTACTATCTGTGGGTTAGCGGCCAGAATATCATCAACTGTTATTCCAAATCTGCGAGCAATACTAGCCAGTGTCTGGGTAGGTTTTACCGTATAAAATTTACCGTCGCATTTTTTTGGCGGTCGCGGGATATGCTCTCCTTTTAAAGGGTGCTTCGCACGTGTTAGCTTATTGTTATTCAAATGTATCATCTCCTTATTTAAATGCTAATACAGTATATGGCAAAAAATGAATAAAAGTGTCATTGACATAAATGGATTAGCTTAAGTTGTTAGGAGAACAATATGAATTGGAAAGGAGATACAATGAACAATTATAAATTAACTATACAATATGATGGCGGGCGCTATAAGGGTTGGCAGCGACTTGGCAATGATGAAAATACAATTCAAGGAAAAATAGAAAGTGTACTATCAGAGCTTTTAGATAAAAAAGTCGAAATAAATGGAAGCAGCAGAACAGATGCGGGAGTACATGCTTTTGCTCAAGTAGCAAACTTTAAGACTAACAAGAACGTTTCTGAAGCTCAAATTAAGAACTACTTGAATAAATACTTACCTCAAGATATCAGCATTACGGAAGTAATGGAAGTTTCTGATAGATTTCATTCTCAATATAATGCTAAAGAAAAAATTTACTTATATAAGATTTGGAACCAAGAATATTCAAATCCTTTTATGCGAAAGTATAGTATGCATGTTGAGAAAAAACTGAATATCCAAAAGATGATAAAGGCAAGCCAATATTTTATAGGGAAACACGACTTTACTGCCTTTACAAATGCCAAGTCCAAGAAAAAATCTATGGTACGTGAGATATATTCCATAAATATAGAAGAAAACAATGGAGTGATCCAAATTAGAGTGCGGGGAAATGGTTTTCTTCATAATATGGTTAGAAAGATTGTGGGTACATTGATAGAAGTTGGTTTGGGGCAAATAGAAGCTGACAGTATCCAGACTATTATGAATTCAAAAGAACGAAGGCAAACTGGCCTTATGGCAGCGGCATTTGGGCTATATTTGGAAAGGATTGAATTTGAAGAAAGCTAAAGAGGTTTTTAAAAGCTAGCCAGAGAATAATATAGTCATTAAGAAAAGGGGAGTGGAGTATTAGGTGAAAAAAATAGGGATAGTACTTTTAGTTTTAATAATGTTTCTTATATCAGGTTGCAGTTTAGACAACATCAATTTCGTCGAGGAAACTTCCAGTGGGACCTTGCAGTGCAATGAATTTGTTGCAGGTAGTATCTCTATTGAGAACAGAAACGGTAGCGTTAGAATAGAACAGTGGGACCAAAATTATATTAAAATACATTATGACAAGAAAGCGAGTGCTATTACTGAAGTCGATTTAGCTACTTACTTAGAGGAAACAATTATAGATATTATAGAAGAACAAGATTCTGTAGAAATTAGGACTATAGTTCCTGAGATAAAGAGAGGTAATGTCAGTGTATCTATGAGAATTCATGTGCCTGAGAGTGTGAATTTAGATGTTATAACCTCAAATGGGAGTATTACAGTGGAGCCTGGAATCCAAGGTGATCTTAAGTTAAGAAGCAGTAATGGCAGAATTAAAGTTGAGGGGCATATAGGAGAATTTGATTTAGAAACAAGTAATGGTAGTGTAAATGTAAATGACGTAAATGGCGGTGGTAAAATTAGAACATCCAACGGCAGTATCAATATAGAATATTCTAATGAAGCTAACCTCTTAGGCCAAGAGTATGATATCAGAGCAAGTAATGGGAAAATAACTGTTATATTTCCTGATGAGCTAGGGTTTGATTTAGATGCTAGAACTAGTAATGGAAGTATAAAGTCAAAATACCAGGAAATAGATGGGAAAATAGTAAAAGAAAGAATAAATGGTGGCGGGTTTAAACTAAATTTAGAGACATCAAATGGAAGTATATATATAAATAATTAAATATTACAATGAATTAAAAGGAGCTGCTACACCACGAACTCAAATAGTTCACTGTGTAACAGCTCCTTTTATAAGTGATAACGACTGTTTATCTTTTTTCCAAAGCAACGTACTCAGTTTGAGGTATCACATTTTTATAAGCAGGTCGAATGATTCTGCCTCCGCTTACTAGCTCCTCAATTCGGTGGGCCGCCCACCCAGGCATTCTTGCCATTGCAAAAATCGGCGTATATAAAGCAACAGGTATATTCAGCATTTTGTAAACAAAACCTGAATAGAAATCAACATTAGGCGTTATCATCTTAGTGTCCTTTTTTACTTCCGCAAACACCTGTGGTGCTAATTTTTCGATAGTGTTGTAGAGTCCAAATTCAAGCTGCATGTTCTTTTCTTCAGCTAATTCATGTGCTTTGTCCTTCATTAAAACAGCTCTTGGGTCAGATAAAGTATATACCGCATGACCCATACCGTAAATTAAGCCAGTTTTGTCAAAGGCCTCTTTTCTAATTATCTTAACTAGATAGTCTTCTACTGCCTTTTCGTTACTCCAATCTTTGACATTAGCTTTGATGTCATCAATCATCTTCATAACTTTTTTATTAGCGCCACCGTGTTTAGGTCCTTTTAATGAACCCACTGCAGCAGAAATTGCTGAATAAGTATCAGTATCTGATGAGGTTACAACATGGGTAGTAAATGTAGAGTTGTTCCCACCGCCATGTTCAGCATGCAAGATTAGGTTTAAATCTAGCAATTCAGCTTCTAACTCGCTATACCCATTATCTGCTCTTACCATATGCAATAGATTTTCAGCAGAGCTAAGTTCTTTTAGTGGTCTATGAATGTATAAGCTATTATTTTTGTAGAAATGCTCTTTAGCGTGATAAGCATAGGCAATCATAGATGGAACTTGAGCAATCAATTGGATACACTGGCGTAACACATTTTCCACACTTGTGTCGTCAGGGTTGCTATCATAAGAGTATGCCGTAAGTATATTTCGCCCTAACTTGTTCATAACATCCTTACTAGGTGCCTTTAAAATCATGTCTTCAATAAACCCTTCTGGCAACTCTCTATTATCTGCCAAAAGCATCTTAAATTCATTTAGCTCATCTTTGTTTGGCAACTGACCAAAAAGCAATAAATAACAAACTTCCTCAAATCCATGTCTTTTTTCCTTTTGATACCCTTTTACTAGGTCTTTGATTTCTATACCTCGATAAAATAATTGACCATGCTGTGGTACCCTTTCCCCGTTTTCATTTACTCTGTAAGCCCTAACATCACTAATTTCTGTTAACCCTATTAATACTCCTGAGCCATCTTTGTTTCGTAAGCCAACCTTAGCATCATGCTCGGAATATAGTTCATTAGGTATAGTATTATTTTCTACAGCTAAATTTGATAATTTTTTAAAATAATCCTTTTCAAACAAACACTCCTTCTCCATTTTTTTATCCCCCCCAATTAAATAATAAAAGTATGTGTTCTTTGTTTTTCAACAAAAGTAAATTGTAAATTGAATTCAGTCTTATGTATACTGTATAATTATACTTCTTAAGTTTTAATTATAATAAAAATCTTGAGAATATGCTACCTATATATTTAGATTTTACTATGTTTTGAAGTATTTTTTTCGAAACAGACCTAATTTAATTATTATATAATACTTGAAGACATTTAACCAGTGTCCTAAATCAGAAAAAAAGAGTAGAACTACTAAGTTTTCTGGAAAAAAAGTTAGGGATGGGCATGGGAAGAGTTAAAGGGAATACCCACATTGGGTGGGTATTTTTGTTTTAGCTTTGAAGTTCAGATTTAACTTGTTGAATTGTTGCATCATCAACAGCCATAGCTGGTTGATAGTACCCCTTTGTTTCTGCTATCTCAAACAGGGCATATTGAGAATCTTCACATGTATTTCTAAGCTGCTGAAGAGTGTCTCGCAATTGAGGATTTGCACATTCTGCTATGGCGTTGGAATAACATGTAAGCTTACTTTTTATCATTGAAAGAGCGTCATTAACCATTGTTTTATCTTGAAGCATATCTATAACCTCCTCTTAATTTAAGAATGCCATTAGCTTTTGTTTAGCAGTTTGAGCATCCTGAATTGATTTTTCAAAAAAAGCCTTAGCCTGAGGATCTGTGGCATTTTGTGAGTAATCTTGAAGCTTTAATGTAGCTGTATCATATGAGCTGATGAGAGATGACGAAGATTCTGCAATTCTATTTGATTTAAGTTAGACACAAAAAAACCTCCTTTTCTTAGTGCTCGTAATTAGTATTTATTAAGCCTGCAATAATATACCTAGCAAAGATTTGCATAACATTAATTCAAATTTGGGATAATGATTCATAATACTGTGAAAGGAGAGTGCATTATGTTTAATCCATTTGAACAAAAACCCATGCTAATAGAAGACGGTTTTATGGACTGGAAAACAATCTACCCCAAACCCTATTCTAAACACGACGTGGATCCATATACAAAGATACGCATTATTTTAATGAATGGTATTGAGGTGGAATCCATAATGTTTTCACATCAGTTCCATCGCAATTGTACAGACAATAACTTAAGACGTGAACTTGCAAATACCCGTCGGGTTGAGCAGTTGCAGCAAAAGCACATTAACTGGCTAAAGCCAATTGACGAAACTCCCCTAGAAACAACAATCGGATATGAGCATGTGGCAGTAGATCTAACTGCCTGGTTGGCTCAAAATGAGCCTGATCCTTATGTAAAGCAGACGTTGGATTTTGCTCTTTTAGAAGACTTTGATCACTTATATCGCTACGCTGATTTACTAGATTTAGATAAAAATATTCCCTCGCATCAATTGGTAAAAAACTATGTGGAAATTACACCTGGGCGCCCCACAATTGCAGAACATCGACACCCTAATGACACAGTAAGGGGATATGTAGACTTTAAAACTGCGGATATTCGCACCAAGTTAAATACCTTGATCATTACTGCAGCAGAACAGCAAACTATGAACTTCTACATGAACATTGGTAATACCTACTATAATGACTTAGGTCGTCAACTATATCAGGAGATTGGTATGGTTGAAGAAGAACACGTTACTCAATACGGCTCGTTACTTGACCCCAATGCAACCTGGCTTGAAAACCTTTTGTTACACGAATACAATGAATGTTACCTGTACTATTCTTTCTATCAAGATGAAATGGATCCAATTGTTAAACCTGTTTGGGAGATGCACCTTAATCAGGAAATTGCTCACTTGCATAAAGCAGCTGAGCTTCTAGCTAAATATGAGAACAAGGATTGGCAACAAGTTGTTCCTGGAGCCTTCCCAAAACTACTTCAATTTCATGATACTAGGGATTATGTGCGAAAAATTCTTGGAGAGCAGGTTGGCTTGACTGGAGATATGGAAGATTTGAAAAATGTAAATGACCTACCAGATGATCATACATTTTTCTCTTATCAAAACAAGGTAAATCACGACGTAAACGCTGTACCTAGTCATATGGTAATCGACCAGTATCAGCAGCTAAAAGGTCAGGATTATCGAGCAGAGGTAGACCAAAGTCCAGTAGCGGCACTAAGTAACCGACAAAGTGATAATGTGAGTATTGCCAGAGAAAAGCAAGAAATGTAAAGATAGAGACAGGCATGGATATATTAACTATCCATGCCTGTGTTAATATTACTCCTTATCCTCTTCTTTATAATCAGGAACTTCAAAACCCACCATATGATTAGTAGTGGGGGAAGCATTTATATGATAATCTAGCATATCAACTTCTTCTTTAGTTAGATCGGCTACATTCTTTACAGTCCCATCTGGAAGTCGTACAACCCTCTTTAACTTTGGTTTTTCTATTTTTTATCACCTCACTTGTTGGGTTAAATTTAGTTTTTCCACTTGTGCTATATTTAATCATGGACTTAAATAAGGGACAAACCTTAAGATTTAAGGTTTGTCCTTTTCTTGTTAGGTAAATAATTTACTTTCTCAAAAAAAATTTATTTTTAAAGGATAGATTCTGAGCTCTTATAGCGAATTAATAAGTGATACACCAGTTAAATAAAGGAAACGAGGATGCTTTGTATTATGTCATAGATAATTATGGTGGCCTGATAAAAAGCATAGTTGGAAAGCACTTATATAATTTGCAACACTTGCACGAAGAATGCTTAGATGATGTGCTATTAGCTGTTTGGGATAATATTGATAGTTTTTACCCAGAGAAAAATTCATTTAAAAACTGGGTAGCAGCAATAGCCAAGTATAAATCAATAGATTACAAGAGGAAGTACCTAAAGCACCCTATCTCTTGTTCTTCTATATAGTACTTGACAAATATCTCCCGATCTTCTGCTGTAAGATTGCTTAACAGGCTAAGACTATAAGGTTGTAGTTGGAAAAACTATCTATGATAAAGGGATTGGATCAAACTTGATGAAGTGCTAGTGGATCACGGTAGGATTGTGATAGCAAGTACATTCAGGTCACAAGAGGTTGATTTAGACAGGATTAGTATGTTTCCAGATGTTTTTATAAATGGGAAGAACATAAGTGTTGGTGGCAGTGGTAGCACAGAGCCGATAGACGATAACACTTATAGAGTTTTTTCTGCTATGAACATCGAAGATACTAAAATTGATCAAGACTTAAAAATTAGAATTTCCTATAACAACATTTTCAATTTTGATACTGGCAGGAGTTTGAGAGGAAAGTGGGATTTTCAATTTGAAGCTAATGGCGAAATGTTAATGGCTGAAACTAAGACAATAGATCTTAATAAAGAAATCAAATTGGATAATGGGCAGCAAATAATAGTGACAGATTTAAAAATTTCACCATTTTCAACTATGCTAAGCTATAATATGATAAATGGCAGTGAATATGATGTGTTTTTTGAAGTAGAAGACCAGGATGGAAATAAAATGCGGCCTATATCGGCACGAACCCTATCAGAGAAAAGCTACAACAGATTTGATATGCCTAATGACAATACTACCAAACTTACTATTACACCAATGGTACGCTGTGGGTTAGAGGGTGAAGAAAAAAGGAGAAACTTTGAGGTTTTAGAAGAACATGCATTTGAAGTTGATGTCAAATAGAAGGCCAGCGAAAGCTGATAACGATAGGTAAGGCTTTGATATAATCTCCACCTTTTCCCCCGTTCCACACCGTACGTGAGAGTTTCCCCTCATACGGCGTTCCATCAATA
>NZ_JBNPXS010000060.1:0-10612 GCF_050433185.1 Desulfitispora alkaliphila | reverse complement strand
CTGTGGCTTAAACTACGTTCATTTTTTGGGGTCCTAAAAGACCTTTATTAAGTGTGCCCTTGTTTATTCCAAGCTACCTTATTTTTCACGCTATCCCTCCATTTATTATTTTCCCTTTCCCATAGTCATAAGGAATTTACTTGAAGAGTTTGAGTATTTTTTTAAGTCTACTATTACACATTTTCATATTTCTCTATTTTGCAAAGCAAAATACAGCAACTAGAGCTAATATTGTTTTCAAGTCATTTAGTCGTAAATCAAGACTTTAACTGAGGCGAAGTATCAAGATATTTAAGAACTATTGCTGCAGTTAAACCCCAGAGAATACCACCAATCATATTAGATGCTGCCGTCCCAGTTGTAGTAGTCTCGAGAAATTGAATATTAAACATAACAGGTATTGCATACATCATAAAACCAGTGATAAATCCAAAATAAATCGCTTTAATAATATATCCTCTTGAGGTAAATAGAGGCATTAGATAAGCTAAAACTATCCCTAAGAATCCACTCCAAGCAATTTGTGTAACTAAAGCTATTAAACTTTCAATAATGCTCTGTGGCCTATCGCCAAAAATAAAAATAGCACTCCAGTCAATAAATCGGAGTTGGGTAAAATTTAGTATATCAAACGAAATAAAACTCCAAATATTCATCACTATGCCACCAGATATTCCAGCTACTAAACCCCTGAAAAACCTGTCCATTAAAAAACCTCCTTCTCAGAGCTATGGCTTCCTTGCGAATACTATCGTTTAGGATCGTTGCAACTACAGACTTCTAATTATTAAAACAACTTTGCACTCCTGGTATATTTTTTGATATATATTTTCATAGTATACTTGGTGTATTTTGTAAGGAGATAAGTTAATGTTCCCTTTTCTTTTGCATAAGCACTCTGAATTGCCTTAGCGGAATTTCTAGAATGGCAGTAGTTCTTCTTCTCTCGCACACTTCCAGACAGTGATTCTGCTAACACTCAATTTTTACCAACTTTATCAAACAGAGAAGGCAATCTTCTTAATCGATTGCTTCATCTTCATCCATTAGGCTATTATAAACCTCTTCAGGAAGGCATCTTCAAGTTATAGTTTAATGTAAATAATATCGTGGTAATAAAAAAACAACTAGCATTAGTCTAGTTGCAAATCATTTAAACATTTTAAAACCTCCTCAATTTTTTTAATAAAAAAGGAGCATTCGCGCGCAAATATGCTCCTGGGTTTTTCAATAATTTATGATTTTTCAAAGATTAAAGTTTTATCTCCTTCCATATGTCACATCATCCACCTACTGTGTAATAAGAGCCCCCAAATTGTACTTGATTAATCAGCGCCATGGACGGAGGTATAGCGAAAACCTCCCTTAATAATTCCCTCTCCAATGATAATCCCCATGACTTAATGTTAATTCTCCGTTAAAATCTAGGTCATTGTTTCTTGACTTTATATAAAACCCTAGCCAGTAGTTATCTAGTCCTTTTTCATAACCCACTTTCCAAACTACTCCTTCAGAATACATTTCCACGCCTTCTGATTCCATAGTATCAATCAGCATTATATCTCTACTATCAATGGCTATTATCGTTTCTTTTAAATTACCTCCAATAGCGTCGCCTGGAAACTCAAAATGGATATACTTGTACTCACCCAATTCAGATATTGATAAGACAAACTCTAATCTTTCATTCGTTATATCATTTAGTGCCGCCATTTTTTTCATTTCTGTTTTAAAACCTATACTTTCCAACTCAGCTTTAATTTCTTCAAAGCTTTTTGCTTCCAGATTAGCAGCTTCGTCTGCCTTTTTACTGTTATTATCATTTGTATATGTAAAGTTGCACCCTGCCAGCGAAAATATCAAAGCTAATGATACAAGCAGCAGCATATTTTTTTTCATAACAATCACTTCCTGATTTTTATTAAGGTGTTTTAAACTTGCCGCCCATGGACGGACGGCTCAACGAATAGGGTTATTACATATAACTTTTGTTTTAGTATTAATATTTAATAGTAGTACTAACATCAAATAATTTACATTTAATGTCTCTTTTTGAAAACCATTGGAATGTCTACAATTTCATATTCACTAAAGTTCCATCATGTTAATAATTCCCCTATTTGTTCTCATGAAAACCTACGCTTATATATTCATTCTGTTTTTTTATTCCCTAAATAAATGGATACTCCTCTTGAAACATTCCGACATTTATCGACTATATTCTTATTCTTCCCCGTATCAACTTTATCAATTTAGGGTCAATCCCTTGGTTTGCCAAGGGATGTTTATTCATTGCTTTTTGCACCTTTGTTTTATCAACCGCTATATAATGTTCAAGTGTCTGTACTTGGGAGTGACCTGAAATTTCTTTAAGCTCAACAGGTCTACTCCCTCTTTGTATAAGTAGGTCAAGCAGCTCCTTCTCAGTGCATGTAAGCTCATCCCTTTTTCATATATGCCTAGTTTTTGGGCATACTCTTTAAACAGATAGCTTATTCCTTTGTCTGAGAACTTGTCACCGTTTTTATTTAAAAATAACCAGGCTTCATCACCCTTTTCTGGAGATACAAATAGATCTCTTCCTGACTGGCTTCTGTCTGCTCCCAGTTTTCCTTTCTTAGTTTTCTTCATAACTACTCCTGTGTTTAGGTAATGTTGCAGTGTAGCTTTTAGCCTCGGTATCATTGGAACAACCCGATCTTTGCCACCCTTTCCATCCCGTATCAATATTAAATTATCTTCAAAATCTAAATCATTTATTTTTAGATTTATGAGCTCAGACACTCTTATTGCAGTAAAAAGAAATGTGCTAAAAATGGCATGATCTCTTGCAGCATAAAAACCTAGTACTAGAATTCCGTCTAATAGCGTTTCTGCTTGTCTTTCCTGTAGTATTATTGGTATTTTGTAAGGGACCTTTAGCTTTTGAATGTTTTTTACTGGTGACTTATGGATTTCATAATCATCGCTATTGACAAAATAATACTGATAGTAGATATATCATAATCTACTACTAGGAAAGCTTTGTTTGCTGCACTAAGAGATGTACCAAGTACTCCATGATTTTCGGGCCCTATATCAATTACTACATAATCGAAATTTTGACTCAAGTGTTTGAGTATATACTGTGCTACCTTTTCAGTTAGAACTTCTACAGGGGTTTCTTTTGTCTTTAATAGCCCTATAGTGTTAAAACCTAAACACTTGGCTTCGCAAGCCATTTTTCCTATTACCCTTTGTCTTTGAAAGTAGCCAAATAAAAATACCCTTCTTGAAAGGGTATAGCTTCTTCACCTCTATTAATTTATTCAGTTTTATTGTTGTTGATTTTACATTTGTAATAAATACCAATTAATATTATAATAGGATTATCTATGTATGAGATGGAGGAAACTTAAATGTTTAAGCAGATTGAACAAAAAAAGAATTTAATAGACCAGAAAAGACCCTTGCCTCCCAATACTTTAAAAAGCATTAGAGAAAGTATCCTCTTAGATTGGACATATAACTCTAATGCTATTGAAGGTAATACCCTTACACTTTCAGAAACCAAGGTAGTCCTCGAAGGAATTACCATTGGGGGCAAAACCCTAAATGAACACCTTGAAGCTATTAATCATAAGGAAGCGATACTATATTTAGAAGATATAATTAAACTGCAAGAAACCTTTTCTGAATGGCAAATTAAAAATATTCATAGGTTAATCTTAAAGGGTATTGATGATGACAACGCCGGAGTATATAGAAAAGAAAATGTACTTATCAGTGGCGCTAAGCATACTCCACCCCATTATGTATCGGTACCTGCTCAAATGGAAGAATTAATAAATTGGTATTATGAAGAGGGCCCTAAGCTACATGTAATGGAAAGAAGTTCCCTTCTCCATATAGAGTTTGTAAAAATTCATCCTTTTGTGGATGGTAATGGTAGAACTGCTAGACTACTACTTAACCTTGAACTAATGAAAAATGGATACCCTCCATCTATAATAAAAAAAGAAGAACGAATTGATTATTATAATGCCTTGGATAAAGCTCATACAAGGAATGAGTTTGATGACTTTTTTCAGTTAATTGCAAAGTCATTAAATAGAAGCTTAGACTTATACTTAAAGCTAATATAGTAATCTTTATTTAGGAAGTGACTGCTATCTAGTCACTTCCTAAATTTACTTCCACCCTTAGCTTTAAGCTTAGCTAGCTTATCCTCAACTCTACTCTTTACTTTACCTGTCTCCTCTTGGTCAAGACTTATGCTTACTACATCATCATTTGTTAGCTTGACCTGCAGCCAGTCCCTTTCTTTTGCTTCTTTTGGCAATAGGCTAGCATCTATTACATACTCCTGTTCCTCTGCACCTACAAGCAAGACTGCTTTACCTTCTGTAATTTCATCAATTACTGCTTTCATGGTCCCTCTCCTCCAATACAAAAAAGTTACTCAACAATAGCCATTCCTTCTTCTATAATTTCGTCAAGCCTTCCTTGTCCAATTCCATCTATTTGAATTAATTCCTCTAAAGATGTAAAAGGTCGTAACTGGATAATTTGTTCTGCTCTTTCAGGGCCAATGTGAGCTATGTTAACTAACTCTTCTATACTAGCTGTATTGATATTTACTTTATCCGTTGTTTCCGCTGCTAAATATTCAGTGCTATTTTCGACTTTATCTTCCTCTAAATGCTCGCTCGTATTATGCTTAGGAAAAAAATCGCCCTCTCTATCCATTTTAATCCTGTATGTATTGCCGTCTGTTATAATCTTTATAGTACCGTGAACATCAGTACCATAAATATCTATACCTCTGTCCTGCAATCTTTGTATCACCTCATCGTGCGGGTGTCCATAAGAATTATCTGCCCCAGCTGAGTATATGCCCGCCTGTGGTTGAACCTTATCTAAGAAAAATCCTTGACTACTTGTACTTGAACCATGGTGTCCCAGCTTCAGGATATCAGCTTGTAAGTTTACTCCTAAATCCACCATGGCTCTTTCTCCAGTGCGCTCAGCATCGCCAGTAAAGATAAAGGATATATCTCCATAAGTTGCTTTCACACTAATTGAATCATCATTTAAATCTCCTGTTAGCTCCTGGGGATGAATAACTATCATGTCTAAAGAGCCTACCTGGTACTCTTCGCCTACTCTAGGTTCGTGGTAATCAGCGCCACTATCTGCAACAGCATCCACAAACCTTTCAAAGGTTCTAGAGGTGTGAACATTACCACACATCCAAACTTCGCTTACAGGAAAGTTTTCTAACACTTTTTCCATCTGCCCGATGTGGTCCGCATGAGGATGAGTTGCGATTAATATATCTATTGCTTCTACACCTGCATTTCGTAAATACGGTACAACATCGTCTCTGTCATGCCGTCCAGCATCTATCAAGATTGTAAAATCTGGACCTTTTAGTAATGTGGAATCACCTTGATCTACATCTAAAAAGTAAACCTTTAAATCCCCAGTAACATCTACTTCCACATCTGATTCTACACTAGCACTACTGCATCCAAATATAAAGAAAAAAGTTGATAAGAGCAATAAAAGTACTACTAGTTTTTTCTTGTTAAAAATATTGGTTGTCATTTGCTGCATCTCCTTTGCTAAATAATGCGACAATATTTAGTATATTATTCGAACAAAAGTTTCGCAAGTATGTTTTACTATTGCAAACAAAAAATAGAGCCTCTAGGCTCTATTCGGGGTTATGTGATAAACGCATAAAAATATATCCTAATAGTAATCCGTATACACTACTAGTAATCATATTAGAGGTAGCTGTAGATACTGAAGTTACTTCTAGCAGTGGAACTTCAAATAGAATTCCTACTGAATACAGTAAAAACCAAGTTGTTATTGAAAAAAACCAACTCTTATATAACATGTATGAGCTATCAACTATCAATATCATATAAGCAAAAAGGATCCCTAAAAGCATTGTCCATACTATATGCGCAACGAAAGATATTATATATTCAAAAAGAAATCCCGGAGTACTACCTAAAAGCATTTCTGCAGCGTAATTTACTAGTAAGTCTTCTCCAAAAGAAAACACCATAACTAATATTAAGTTTACAATATTCATTGCAATTCCAGCTATTAAGCCCGCAATGGAACCCTGTACAAAACGGTCTTCCATGTTCATTACCTCCTGCAACTGACATTATATAACTTATTATACCCCGAGATAATGAATCGATGCTTTTGTCAGCTACCTTAAGAATTTAATCGTCACATCAGGCATGTACTTCTTCATAGTTGTAAAAGGCTTTTCAATGACCTCTTGCTCATCCTGGAGCATTCTTTCTAGCACACTTTTTTCAATAATCCCATAGGGCTTTATTTTCATGAATGGCAGGTTTAATTCAGCGGATAGCTCACCGGCTTTAACCTCTTTAATATAGAGACCATCCAAGATAAATGTGTATTCTCCAATCAGCTTACCATTCTCTGTTACTTGCAACCCTGCTGAGTTTTCATCCTTTGCAAAAAACTTGTTTAAGGCAGAAAAGATATGTGGATGCTTTTCTAACAGCGAATCTATTGCTCTTTTTCTAAGATCAACCAGCTTTTCCATAACCAATACATCTAAATCGTTCAAGTATATCAGCTCCTCATAAGTTTCTAACACTTTCAGTATGTTCATTTTGTATCCTTTTTAAAAGTAGATAGCTTGTCCCTTATTTTTTTAATTATTATTTGTTTAGGAACTCCCTTCATGGGGTGCAGTGCCATCCACAATGCCCACTTTAAGCTCAGGTACAATTACCCCATCTAGTGAGCCTGTGTCTGAAGAACAGCATAAGTACTCAATGTCATAGCCCCTATCGGCAAGCACTAAGCCTATACGCTTAACTAGAGTAGACTTTCCAGTCCCTGGCCCACCCTTTAGTACAAAAACTCGATCTAGATTAGCAAGCACCGAGTCATAAAATGAATAAAACCCATGTCTGGTGTTGCTTCCAGGAAAAAACCTAGTTATATTTCCCTTTCTAGTCAATGTCTTTCCCTCCTTTACCTTAGTCAATATAGTGTATTAATCCCGAGGGAAAAGTGTGAAAAAAAGGTTGCTTTATAAATTTACTTTTAACTTTGAGCTTAGGCAGCTTATCCAAGTGTGTTTTTAAACTAACTCTGTCTGTATTAAAAATAGAGCCCTCGGGCTCTATCTTACTTTTTCTTCCTTATTTATAGCAGCTATAAACGCATCTACTATTTCAGGATCATAAAATGATCCTCTTTTTTCATAGATATCCTTTAACGCATCTTCCTTAGTAAAAGGTTTATGGTATGGTCTATAAGTAGTCATAGCATCAAAACTATCTACAACCCTTAAAACTCTTGCAAATAGTGGTATATCTTCACCTTTTATACCTTCAGGATAACCAGATCCATCATAATTCTCATGATGATACAATACCATTGGTACAATGGACTTTAAGGTCTGAGACGACTTAATCATCTCAGCACCCCAACAAGAGTGTTGTTTCATTATGTTCCATTCCCCTTGTGAAAGAGATCCCTTCTTATTTAAAATTTCTCTAGGTATCTCCACTTTCCCTAGGTCATGTAAGAAAGACCCAAATTCCAGCATTCTTAACTTTTCTTCAGTCATTTTAAGTTGTACACCAATAAGCTTTGCATAATATGCTACTCTATCTGAATGACCATAAGTATACTTATCCTTAGCATTAATTACAGTCATTAAGGTTCTTAGTGAGTTAATTAATTCTTTATCATTGTCTCCTGCTGCCTGACCCAAACGCTCTAAAACAGAAAGATAAGTACGAACTTTGTTACGACCAGTGAATTTACTACTGTATAGAGCCTCATCTGCAGCTTCTAACAGTTCTTGCTTATTCTTACCGTGTTTAGGCATACTAGCGATACCAACAGAAATTGTCAACTTTTCATAAGGTAAGCAAATTTCCCCAGAAAACTCGTGTTTAAGGACAGCCTGACGTAAACTCTCTGCAATTATAATGGCCTCACCCTCGCTAGCATTAGGAAGAATAATGGCAAACTCCTCACCACCGTAGCGAGCTACAACTGCATGTGAAGGAACTTTTTTTATAAATAAATTGCTTATTTCTTTTAGTAATAAATCTCCTTGGGTATGTCCATAGGAATCGTTGTATACTTTGAAAAAGTCTATATCAATAAGTATCAATGAAAAAGAACTTTGTGTTTCAAATGCTAAGTCCACTTGAGTTTGTAATTGCTCCTGAAAGGATCTGTGATTAGGTAGGCCAGTCAAATCATCATGACTGGCCATTTTAGCTAAGTGATTAGTAGTTATTTTTTCTACTTCTATAATACTACCTAAAAACCATGCTACTAAAAAAATTACTCCAGTAAAAACTAACCCTATTTCAAACACTTGCTGTTCCAAAAGAAAATTATTTTGGTTCAATAAGAGAACTAAAATAATACCTACTGCAGCCCCGGCGAAGATGAAACCCCAGTTACGACCTAAAGAAATACATGCTAATATAACTGGCAGCATATAAATTATTATAAACGGGCCTAAGAGTTTTCCTTGGTCCTCAATGAAAATAACAGTAATCAAGGTCAGCATCACTACATACTTGATTATATTCCACTTCTTTAAATATTCATTTTTACTAACCCTGTTGTGAAAATAGTAATCTAATAAAATAAATGTTGCTGCAACTATTAAAAAAAATGAGAATATAATATAGTTGCCAAATGAAAAACTTACAGATTTATAGGAACTCAAAGTAGATATAGTTATTAGATATGCAACTATATGAGTTCCAAAAAATAGATCTAAAAGTTTCTCATTCCTTTCTTTTTGCCAGTTTTGCATCTTATTTTACCCCTTATTCCTTTACTAACGGCGCAATTTTTTTGGCACATCTGACTCATAAAAAAGCATTTGACTAGCCGATGCTGCCCCAGCGTTAGCTACTACTGTTAAAATACCTACTATTGCACCTGCTAACCATATTGAAATACGTTTCATATCATTTCACCTCCCTTTTTTGTAAAAAAAGCCCCCTAAAAATTTATCAAATCTTGCCATTAATTTATGGCCCAAAGGTGTGGCGGTAAATGACATAGTAGCAACTCCTCCTGCCCCAGCAACAGCTAATAACTGATAAGTTTCACTATTTTTAGCAATAACTATAAAAACAAAAGCTAAAATAACTTCTATAGTTAACGCATGCAAGCGCAATCTTTTACGCTTTTTAACATCATTAATTGGTTTTTTTTCACTATCATTAGGTGCCCAGATCCAGGTTATCACTATTGCTCCTGTAAAGAATAAAATAATTAATAAGGTTGCCGATACCATTAGACAAAGTAATTTAGAAACTAGTGCAGTTATTGTAATGAGGAAACAGCTAGCAACTGCGCATCGCCAAGGAGTAGTACAGTGAGCACCTCCTACTAAACGTCTCGCTAATGCTAAACATAAAATTATTGTTACAACTTCCAATAAAACGCCCATAAAAAATCCCACTAACAAAGTTATTGCAATGGTAAAAGAATTTGAAATAACTTGCTCCAGTCCATAAGCAATTACCTCTTTGTCTTCATTGTTTAACCCAACAATATCTCCAAGTCGTTCAGCTGTATTTTGTCCCACATATCGCTTCATAATCTAATTCACCTTTCAATAACTATCACTAAATTTATTTCCATTGATTACAAAAGACAAAAGAAATAATACTACTATCTGAGGCCAACCTACTATAACCATTAATTTTGGCTGATTGATTAATTCTTCAAATGTCAATCCAGAAATTTCAAGGTATGTAAGTACAAATATTGCCTCAAGAACAGCTAAAGCAATCAGCGGAATTAAGGAAAATAATACACCTTTGCCAAATTTTATTTTATATTTCCAGTTGAGCAAAATCGCATAACATACAATTATAATTATCGTGTGAACACCAAAGGAAATCGGTAACAACCTTGTTGCATAGGTTATTACTGCTATCGTTAAGCCTATAAATAGGATTTTCTTTATTTCAAGCCTTTGGCCTGCCAAGGCTAATACTAATGCTGCTGTAGCTAAGGTTTCTGGTATAGTTTGAAGAACCCATTGAATAAAAGTTATTTGCATTATTGTTTTAACTCCTCTTGTGTGTTTAATTACATTATGCTTAAATGGTTTTTCTACAAAAGTTTCCAGTATCCTCCTTGATTTATTATTTTTTTATATCAAAAGTCCTATTTCTCAAAAGAGAAGGTCTTTTTCGACTATTATCACATATTCCACATACCCCAAAAGCAAATAGCTTGTCTCTCTTCATTTTAAAAGAAGAAATAACAGAAGCTAGTGGTAAAAATAACCGAGCGCTTCACCCGAGGGGGTAAATCTAGAAACACGGATGGCTCAGGCTTGGGGCTAGCCATAGCAAGAGATTTGGTAGAACTGCAAAATGGACAAATGACAATTCACATCGACGGAGATCTGTTTAAGTTAATCCTTATCTTCCCAAAAAACTAGGACTAAAAAGTGAGGTGGGTATAAGCCCACCTCACTTTTTATGTGTGCCCGGCACGGGCGGTAACTTGGCGGTGAAAGTCCGCTGTGGGCTTGGTAGTGGGAACCACTAGCCAATGACAAGGGTGTCCA
>NZ_JBNPXS010000059.1:0-11745 GCF_050433185.1 Desulfitispora alkaliphila | reverse complement strand
TGCAATTAACTTAATGAACCGCCAAGTACCGAACGGTATGCTTGGTGGTGTGAGAGGACGGTAGATAAAATAATTATCTACCTCCTACTCGATATGTTTTCTTATTAGGCAATAATATAAATAAGAGTTTAAATATGCAGGATTCTATTTAGACTGCGTGGAATTAGTTACTTAATGTAAACTATAAGGTGGCGAACATGATAGAGTTAAGCGATAGGTTAGAAAAGATTATTGAACTTATACCCGAGGGAAAAGTTGTTGTAGACGTGGGTACAGACCACGGTTACATACCTATAAAGCTGTTGCAGAGAGGTCTTGCGCCTACAGCAATAGCTACAGATATTAATAAAGGCCCATTTCAAATTGCGCGCAAACAAGTACAAGAATATTTGTTAAATGATAAAATAGATGTACGCCTAGGTAATGGCTTGAAACCAATTCAAGCTGGAGAGGCACAAGTGGCTATTATTGCTGGCATGGGGGGAGTAACAATAGTAGATATCCTAGAAGATGCACCTCATGTAGTAAGAGAGCTTGAGACGTTGGTTTTACAGCCCATGACGGCAGTGGATGCAGTTAGAAGGTGGCTTTATAAGAGTAAATGGGATTTAAGTAACGAGGACATAGTAAAAGAAGGAAATAAATATTATCATATTATTGTTGCAACTAAAGCAAATACCTATGAATGGCCCGAAGTCTTAAATAAGGAATATTTCGAGTTTGGTCCCAAGTTAATTGAGCAGGGAAATCCTTTGGTGATTGAACAAATTGAATTGAAGATACAGCAGTTTCTTGAAGTACAGCAGAGACTGGGAAAGTTAGAACTATCAGAAAGTGTTAAGAATAGATTGAAAGAAGTAGAAGAAGAAATTTCTAATTTGAAGGAGATGAAAAATAGATGTCTGCAAAATGCCAGCAAATAATTAGTTGGATAGAATCCTTAGCACCTAAGACACTTGCAGAAAGTTGGGACAATGTAGGCCTTCAGTTAGGCGATCCAGCTTGTCAGGTAGAAAAGGTCATGGTATCTCTAGACGTAGACAGTAAAGTAGCTGCAGAGGCTATTGAAAAAAAAGTAGACTTAATAGTTACTCATCATCCTTTTATTTTTAAACCTATGAAGAACCTTAGGACTGATTTGCCTCAGGGAGAGATAATTGCTGAGCTTATTAAAGCTGGGGTTTCTCTTTACACTGCACATACCAATTTAGATTGTGCCCCAGATGGAGTTAACAAAGCCTTAGCAGAAACGTTAAAATTAACACAAACTGAAATTTTAAAGGTTACTAATACAAACAAGCTATACAAGATTGTAGTATTTGTACCTCAAGGGCATCAAGAGGAAGTGAGGGGCGCTTTAGCCGCAGGCGGGGCGGGCTGGATTGGCAACTACTCTGAGTGCGGATTTGAACTTAAAGGGCAAGGAACTTTTAGGCCTCAAGATGAAACTAACCCTTATATAGGAACTCCAGGTAAACTTGAGCGAGTTGATGAATATCGACTAGAAACAATTGTTCCTGAGAATAAGCTTAAAAGAGCTATAGCAGCTATGATTAAGGCGCACCCATATGAAGAGGTGGCTTATGACATATACCCATTAGAGAACCGTGGAGAGGAATTTGGATTAGGCTTAATAGGTAAGACTGAGAAGATGCCATTAAATGAATTTGTTTTTGAGGCTAAAAAAGCATTAAATTCAGTAGGAGTAAAAGTTGTTTCTTCTGGGGTAGAAGTTGTTAAAAAAGTTGCTGTCTGTGGTGGCAGTGGCTCTGATTTAGTTAGTGCTGCAAAATTCAAAGGTGCAGATGTGTTAGTCACTGGAGATGTGGGATACCATCAGGCACAGATAGCACAGGCACTGGGCATTGCAGTAATTGATGCAGGTCATTTTGCCACGGAAAATGTTGTAGTTTCCAAGTTATCTGAGTACATAGAGCAACAAGCTAAAATTAATAGTGTTCAGTTAGAGGTTTTTACTGCTGAAAAAAGTGAAGATGTGTGGGAATATATGTGAGATGGGATTGGTTAAACTTTCCTATCTCTTTTTTATTTTATCAAAAGAAAGGGGCGTTATATAATGGAAGAGTTGAAAATGTTAATGAAACTTCAGGGGATAGATGCCGAACTAGACAAGTTTAAAAAAGAGGGTGTAAACAAAGAAAAAATAAGGCTCATAAGGGAGATTGAAGCGAATATTAATAAAGTAAAAGGTGAATTAACTGGGAAAGAAGAACGTTTGAAACTAATAAAAAAAGAAATAAAAAATTGTGAAAATCAATCGGAGGACTTTGCAGAAAAATGCAGGTTGTATCGGGTAAAAATGTACAGTGGAGAGGAAACTAATAGTAAAGAATTAATGAAATTAGAAGAGAAAATAGCAGATGTAACTAAAAAAACAGATGCAATAGAACATGAGTGGACACAACTTTCAGAAGAAGCAGATTCACTTGAAGAAGACATAGAAAATTTTAAAAAAATATTGAGAACATTAGTAAAAGATTATAAGAGAGAAGTAGAAGATTATAAAAAGGCGAAAAGTCAACGGGAAGAAAAAATCAAGTTCGCAAGAGAAGAAAGGGATAAAATGGAAATTCAAATTGACAATCAATTGATAAAAAGATATAATCAAAGACGAATGCAAAATAAAGGGGTAGTAGCTATATTGAAAGATGGGAATTGCAATGGTTGTGGTATGGAAGTTTCTTCCGAGAAGTTTTCCAGTGTGAGTAAAGAAGAGACTGTACAAAAGTGCGATTTTTGCGGACGGTTTTTATTACTGGAAAGCAATAGCTAATACAAAGAGGTGAAAAAATTGAAAATTACTGCCTATACTGATGGGGCTTCAAGGGGGAACCCTGGGAAAGCTGGTATTGGTGTCTTGTTGCTAGATGAAAATGAAAGCGTACTAAAGGAACTGAGTGAATTTATAGGTGATGCAACAAATAATGTTGCAGAATATACTGCTGTAATTAGAGCTCTAGAAGTAGGTTTAGAGTTGGGCGGAATCGAGTTTAAGTTATATACAGATAGTGAACTACTTACTAAACAGATAAAGGGAGAGTATAAGGTTAAGAATGAAGGACTAATCCCTCTATATCAGCAAGTGTTGAATTTAAAAAAGGAATATGATAAATTTGATGTAGAGCACATTAGAAGAGAATATAATAAAGAGGCGGATAAACTAGCTAATCAAGGAATCGATCAAGCGAAGTGAGGAGAAGCAGATGTCTAAGTACCAAATAATTGGGTTTATAGTCTTTAATATTGGTTTAATATTTACAGGAGTATTTTTAGGGCAGCTGGCGTTTAGATATGAAATAGAAATATTACATTTATTACCTCTCATTGGCTCTTTGCTGATAATGCTGATGGGTCTGATAACTATTGCTTTTGGCAAGGTTCCTGAAAAGGTAAAGAATAAAGCTAAGAGCTCATAACAAACATAATTTTCCACTTGCATTCAAAAATGTCTCGTGTTATACTTATATTCCTGAAACACCTAAACTGAATATAATATTTGAGTAAAATGGATAATCGCGAATGTAGCGCCGAAAGGCCGCATTTGAGGAAAGTCCGAGCTCCAAAGGGCAGGGTGCTGGATAACGTCCAGTGGAGGCGACTCTAAGGATAGTGCCACAGAAATATACCGCCTCTGGCTACGCTAGAGGTAAGGGTGGAATGGTGCGGTAAGAGCGCACCAGCAGCTAGGTGACTAGTTGGCTAGGTAAACCCCACCTGGAGCAAGACCGAATAGGGAGACAATGAAGTTGCCCGCTTCGTCTCCGGGTTAGGTCGCATGAGATTGCTGGCAACAGTAATCCTAGATAGATGATTATCACCTCGGAGGGGGTACAAAACTCGGCTTACAGTTTTACTCAAATGTATTTTACAAAACACCAGTTATGGTGTTTTTTTGGTTGAGTACCTTGAGTTGATATGACAAAATAAGACAAAAGTAGACAGAGGAATAATGAAATCATTGTTAATTTTAATTTCATCTATTTCAATAGGGTACAGTTCTTTGCAAAGAGCTAGTATGTCCCTTGTTGAAGAAGCAGAAATAACACTTGAGTTATTAACTTCTGAAGGTGCTAGATTAACAGAGAGTAGAATTGAAACTCAGCAAAGAACCCTGGAAATGATAGCAGGCAGGGTAGATATAGAAAATATGGACTGGGAAGAACAACAACCTGTATTACAAGCACAAGTAGAGCGAACAAACTTTCAAGCATTAGGAGTTGTTAACCTAAATGGTAGAGCTCAATTTCATGATGGAACAACGGCAGAAATAGGAGATAGAGAATATTTTCAAACGGCTTTAAATGGTATCTCAAATGTTTCAGATTTACTGATTAGTAGGGTAAGCAATGAACCAGAATTGATATATGCCACTCCAATAGAAAGAAACAATCAAGTTGTAGGAGTTTTAATTGGCAGGCGAGATGGATACTCTTTAAGTGATATTACAGATGGTACAGGGTATGGTGCAACTGGATATGCATATATGATTAACGGCCAGGGAACGGTGGTAGCCCATCCAGATAGAGAAAGAGTTTTAAAACAGTGGAATCCCATAGAGGATGTGCAAAGTGGTGTAGATCTAGAAGTAGAGGAAGTAGCGTTATTATTCGAAAAGATTATTAGAGAAGAAAGAGGAGTTAGTAACTACTCTTTCCAAGGTAACAATCTATATGCTGCGTATGCACCTATTGGAGATTCAGGTTGGACGTTAGTCATTACAGCAAATGAAGAGGAAGTGTTATCTGCTATACCATCAATGCAAAGGACAATTGTATTAATCGTGAGTGCTATTGTATTAGTAAGTATGGTTATTACATATCAGATAGGAAATTTGATTGCTACGCCAATTATTAAAATAAAGGAGGAGGCAGAAAGGTTAGCCGACTTAGATATTACACAGGATGTAGGCGAAGTACTTCTTAATAAAAAAGATGAAATCGGAGTTTTATCAAATGCCTTTCAACAAATCATCTTAAACTTAAGAGGAATAGTTAAAGATATTAATAATTCTTCTGAACAAGTGGCTGCGTCCTCTGAAGAACTTTCTGCTACTTCAGAAGAGTCCAATGCTGTAGCAGAAGAAGTTGCAAAAACAGTAGAAGAAATTGCTAGAGGGGCTTCGGAGCAAGCTAAAAATACGGAAAGTGGGTCTTTGAAAGCAGTTCATTTTGGAGAAATTATTGAAAAAGACCAAACATATGTTAAAGATGTGAACTTAGCAGCTCAAAAAGTAGCAGAGATAGTTAAAGAAGGCTTAGAAGAAATAGAAAGTCTATCAAAAATTACTGAAGAAAGTGCTGAAGGTACCAACGAAATTCATGATGTTATAACCAAGACCAATGTAAGTTCTGATGAAATAGGACAAGCTAGCAACGTTATTGCTGGTATTGCAGAACAAACTAACCTATTAGCTTTAAATGCTGCTATTGAAGCAGCAAGGGCTGGAGAAGCAGGGAGTGGTTTTGCGGTAGTAGCAGAAGAAATAAGAAAACTAGCAGAAGAATCGTCTGCATCAACTATGTCCATAAATAAGATTGTTGAAGAATTACAAAGCAATTCAAGAGAAGCTGCTAAAAAAATGGAAAGGGTCTCTGCCATATCCGATGAGCAGAGTAATAGGGTAATTAATAGTAAAAATAAATATATGTTAATTGCTGAAGCTATGCAAAAAGCCGAGAATGCTGTTAATAGATTAAATGATTCAGGGGAGGAAATGAATCAAGTGAAGGGAGACATTATAGAAACCTTGCAAAATCTTTCTGCTATCGCAGAGGAAAATTCCGCTTCTACTCAGCAGGTATCATCTTCAATGGAAGAGCAAGCTGCTTCTATAGAAGAAATATCAACTTCTAGTGAAAATTTATCTAGATTAGCACAAGACTTACACGAAATCATTAAGAGGTTTAAAGTATAAATTTCTGTTGCTAAGTGTTGAGCCCCGTTGCGAGTTATTTGCAAAACTTAGTCTAATAATTCAGCTATTTAATTTTTATCAAAGGGTTAAAGAAACAGCAATGAGGTGCTTTCAATGCACCTCATTGCTGTTTTAAGAACACTTTATGTAAAAAGAATGTTTATGATAGCAAACGATAATACCAATTCCAATCAAGATGAAGATATACACTAAGCTATTTAGTTACGTAAAAACTGTATCTTTGATCACTATAGTGGTATAATGATTAAACTGGTTGAAAAAACTAAATTCAAGTAATTATTCGGGAGAGATGAATTTGAACACAAAAAGAAATGATCTTAGAAACATAGCAATTATTGCCCACGTAGACCACGGCAAAACCACACTGGTTGATGGTATGCTAAAGCAAAGCGGTATTTTTAAACGGCACCAGAAAGTAGAAGAGCGGGTTATGGATTCTGGTGATCTGGAAAAAGAGCGAGGTATTACTATTCTTGCTAAAAATACTGCTGTGTCATATAAAGACTTAAAGATTAATATTCTTGACACCCCTGGCCACGCTGACTTCGGCGGTGAAGTTGAACGAGTTCTAAAAATGGTTGATGGAGTCCTACTTTTAGTAGATGCCTTTGAAGGACCTAGGCCTCAGACTCGTTTTGTCCTGAAAAAAGCCTTTTCATTGAAACTTCCCCCTATTGTAGTGATAAATAAAATTGACCGCCCTGATGCTCGTGTAGCAGAGGTTCTAGACGAGGTATTCGATCTCTTTATTGAACTAGGAGCCGATGATACACAAATTGATTTCCCTGTTGTATATGCATCCGCTAAAGATGGCGTTGCTAAGATAAATTTGGAGGATAATTCAGAAAGCCTTGAACCGCTTTTTGAAACGATAGTGGAACACGTACCCGCTCCATCTGGTGATCAAAAGGCTCCACTGCAAATGTTAGTAACCACTCTTGACTATGATGAGTATGTAGGTAAGGTTGCTGTGGGTCGAGTTGTTAGAGGGACAATGTTAGCAGGAAAAGAGTACGGGATTTTTAAAAAAGATGGGGTTTTGCAAAAAAGTAAAATAAGTAACCTATTCATATTTAATGGATTAAACCGGGAAAGTGTAGTACAAGCTTCAGTAGGTGATATAGTAGCAGTTACTGGAATTGAAGACATAAGTATCGGAGAAACCATAACTGATATGGAAACCCCTGAAGCCGTACCATATATAGATATTGATGACCCTACTTTAGCAATGACATTTAGCGTAAATAATAGTCCCTTTGCAGGTCAGGAAGGAGACTATATCACTTCGCGAAAAATCAGGGATAGATTATTAAAAGAAGTTAAAAATAACGTAAGCTTAAAAGTAGAGGAGACAGAAAGCCCTGATAAGTTAAGGGTTTCAGGGCGTGGAGAACTACACCTATCAGTTCTTATTGAAACTATGAGACGGGAAGGTTATGAATTTCAAATATCAAGACCTGAAGTAATAACCAAGGAAGTAGACGGTCAAAAAATGGAGCCAATGGAAAATGTAATTATAGACATACCAGAAGAATACATGGGTATTGTGATGGAAAAAATGGGGGCGCGACGTGGTGAGCTTAAGAATATGGCCAACATTGGAACGGAATCCTTGCGTCTAGACTTTGAAATACCTACTCGTGGACTTCTTGGATATAGATCTGAATTTGTTACAGATACCAAAGGTGAAGGAATTCTAAACTCACTTTTTGATAGATATACCCCTTTAAAAGGCACAGTTCCCAAAAGAAGCCGTGGTGCAATAGTGGCATTTGAAAATGGTGAAGCTACAACTTACGGACTTTATAACGCCCAAGATAGAGGAACGCTGTTTATCAGCTCTGGAGTAAAAGTATATGAAGGCATGATTGTAGGAGAGAACCCAAGAAGCGAGGATATTGAGATAAATGTATGTAAGAAAAAACAGGTAACAAATATACGTTCATCTAGTTCTGATGAAGCACTGCGTCTATCTCCTCCAAAGGAAATGCCATTAGAAAAATGCCTTGAGTTTATAGAAGATGATGAACTAGTTGAGGTTACACCAAAGTCTATCAGAATGAGAAAGGCTCTCTTATCAAGAACTGAAAGACAGAGAGCAAAAAAACGCTTATAAGTTAACAAAAAAGGAGATCTTATGATCTCCTTTTTACTTACAGTGACTGATAAGCTTACTTTAATATAGTTGCAGATTCTAAAAATTAGTTCAATTTGTTATTGCAATTTAGGTATTTAAAACTTACTATTCCTGTATGTGCTATTAAGACAATATAATAATGATCATGGGAGAGCATGACAAAGATATTTTAATTTTACATAAGGAGGGTAAAGCAACTAATAAATACACAAAAGGTATAATAGTTCAAGAACATTAAAAAAATATTAGTAAAAGAGATTAAGGAGAGATACAATGACAGATTATGTAATAATGACAGACTCATGTTGTGATTTACCAAGGGAATATATAGATGAAAATAAAATACCTTATGTGAGTCTAACATGTCAATTTGGTGAAAAAGAGTATAGCGATGACTTTGGTAAGACCTTTAGCCATAAAGAATTTTATGATGGGATGCGTGCTGGTATTGTTCCTAAGACATCTCAACCAAGTTCTGAAGCATTTTATGAGGTCTTTAAAGAAATAGTTAGCCAAAAAAAAGATGTTATATACGTATGTGTTTCTTCTGGACTAAGTGGGACAGTTAATAGTGCTAACATTGCTAAAAAGAAAATAGAAGAAGAAAATAAAGATGCTAAAATAGCCATAGTGGATGTGCTGACTGCTTCATTAGGACAAGGACTAATGGTTATTAAATCTATGGAAATGCAACGCGACGGGGCTAGTTTTGAAGATATTGTACAATTTCTAGAAGACTATAGATGGAAGTTAAATACTTTTAAGACTGTTAATGATCTCAATCACCTCAAGCGAGGAGGAAGAATTTCAGCAACATCAGCTATTATTGGAATAGTTTTAAGTATAAAGCCAGTTTTGACCCTAGATAAACAGGGCAAGGTATTGCCAGTGAAAAAAGTAAAAGGAAGACAAAATGTTATAAAAAAGTTAGCTGAATACGTATCAGCAAATATAGAAGAACCCGAAGGGCAAACAATATGTATTTCTCACGGGGATACTGTGGAAGATGCGGAAAAACTTAAAGAGTTGATTTTAAAGGAGTTTAATGTAAAAGAAGTTTTTATTAGCCATATAGGTCCTGTAGTTGGGACTTACGGGGGGCCTGGTGCCCTGGCGGTATTTTTTATGGGAAAGGTTCATGAAAATCGAAAGACTGACTTTTAAGAAAGAGTAAACACAGGTGTACTTCATAGATTGAAGTGCACCTGTGTTTACTCTTTCTTTATGGGTATCCTCCTTTAGACAAAATCAACTTAGCGGCAGCCTGCTGGGAATCTGCTGCTTCATTCTTAGCTTTGCCTATGATAGTTCTTAGAGTGGGATCTTGAATTTCTGTTTGTATCAAAGAATAACATATAGCAGCTAAGCGAGTATCTTTCTCGTAATCTTGTAACATATCTAAATCTGTAAATTCCAATTCTAATCACTCCTCTTTTAAAAAGCTATCACGATGGTCATTTAGTACAGAAGAAACTTTCTTTAATTTATTTGCTTCTTTTGTAAAGTAATTTTTTATATCCTCATCGGTGCAATGGTCAGCATAGTACTGACATTTTTTACTGGCTATATCGGTCTCATTAATAAATTTTGCTAAGTACGCTCCCTCTTTTACCGTCTGAACTGAGGATGCATCTAGTCCTTCTCCCTGTTCTTTGTTATTATTAAAAAAATTAAACAGTTGCAACATTATATTTTTCACACCTTCTTCTCAGTATTAATATTATTATTTGATGCCCTACATTTAATTATTCTATATCTAATAAAATAACTAAAAGTTATGGGATATAAGATTATTTTATAGATAGGAAAAAATAGAAGGGTTTTGTTTTCGATAATAATATGATAAAATTATTCATATACTACCATATAAGCTGAAGGGGGATTGAAGATGAATGAAATAAATAGGAGAGCATTTTTGAAAAGGTCCACAGCAGCAACCATAGTTGGAGGGTTGACCATATCTGGCGTGAAAACTGCTAAGGCTTTAGGAGTAAAAGAAAAATATGCTACTCTAATTGATTTATCAAAATGTGATGGATGTAAGGAGTATGAAAAAACTAAATGTATGCAAGCATGTGCAAATAAAAATAGCTCTCAGTACCCAGAGCCCATAGAGAATATTCAACCATATTGGCCACAAAAAGAATATGAAGATTGGTCTGATAAAAGGGATTTGACAACCAGGTTAACGCCTTATAACTGGATTTTTGTACAGCGGGCTATAGTAGAAAAAGAAGGTGTAGAAACAGAAGTGTTTATTCCTAGGAGGTGTATGCACTGCGATAATCCGCCCTGTGCAGGAACCTGCCCTTTCGGAGTCGTTGAAAAAAAGGCCGAAGGACCTGTTCTAATTGATCGAGAATTTTGTTTCGGTGGAGCAAAGTGTCGCGACTTATGCCCATGGGATATCCCTCAGAGGCAAGCAGGAGTTGGAATTTATTTAAAAATTGCCCCAAAATTTGCTGGAGGCGGTGTAATGTATAAATGTGACTTCTGTTATGATTTAATAAAAAAAGGTAAAAATCCTAGCTGTGTAGAGCAATGTCCCCAGGGTGCAATGAGGTTTGGCTTAAAAGAAGACTTGAGAAATGAGGCATACACGAGGGCTGAACAAATTAGGGGATTTGTTTATGGGGATAAAGAGAATGGAGGAACTTCTACCTTTTATATATCACCGGTTTCTTTCTCGGATTTAGATAAAGCTATAGAAAAGTCTAAATCTATTCCTGGTATTAACCCCCAAGTGAATAATCCCAACGATGCTATCAATAATACAGCAAAGAGTTTATTTATAGCACCAATCGCAGGAGCCTTTGCAGCTGGGATTGCTGTGTATAGAACGATGAAAGGAGAGGAGGAGTAGTGAAGCAAAAAATTACTAGGCACTCAAAAGCTGCTATATTTGTACACTGGACAGTAGCTATCTCAACTTTCTTATTATTATTTAGTGGTTTTGGGCAAATGCCTATGTATAAGAGATACAACGTGGTCAATATTCCAGGATTGTCCTGGGCAGATAATTATTTGATTACCATCCAAATTCACTATATTGCAGCAGCAATTCTCATATTTGCAGTAGTATTTCATTTAATTTACCATTGCAAGGTGGGGGAGAGAGCCATTATCCCCAGGCGCGGAGATGTGAAAGAATCTATCCAGATAGTTAAAGCCATGTTTGGTTTCGGGGAAGAACCGAAATCTGACAAATTTTTAGCAGAACAAAGGTTAGCTTATATATTTATTGGGATAAATATATTGGCACTAATTATAAGTGGTTTTATCAAGGTAATACAGAATATAGACCCATTGTTATTACCCCATAACATCTATACATTGAGCACGGCTATTCACAACCTAGCAACAATTATGTTAATTGCTGGAATTGCCGCTCATCTAATGGCGTTTATTATTAAAGAAAACCGGCCATTATTTCTTACCATGTTTACAGGGAAGGTCGATTATGAGTATGTTAAACATAGACATAGTAAGTGGTACGATAAATTAAAAAAGAATAATGGAATTGATGTTTAAAAAAGGGTCAGTTCAGCAGGAACTGACTCTTTTTATGTGTGCCCGGCACGGGCGGTAACTTGGCGGTGAAAGTCCGCTGTGGGCTTGGTAGTGGGAACCACTAGCCAATGACAAGGGTGTC
>NZ_JBNPXS010000058.1:0-12052 GCF_050433185.1 Desulfitispora alkaliphila | reverse complement strand
AGGACCTCTCGGTCCAAGTACCATTGGCGCTGAAGGACTTAACTGCTGTGTTCGGCATGGGAACAGGTGTAACCCCCTCGCCATCACCACCAGACGATATATCATGTTAATATGTTTCATTCTAGTCTTCAGCTTGGTAAATTTCTAAACTCGTTTCCCTAAACTCCAAAACTCGCTTTGCTCAAACAGTTGGAGTTTGTTCGGTCAACTTCGTTAAGTAATTTTTTCAAGCTTCCGCCAATCCATTCACCATATTACATTTTATATTGACGCGCATAAAAGCGCTATATCCTATTAAGTTATATATAACTAAAACAGTGTAAGAAAACGGATAGGGACCGAACTTCTCACGACGTTCTGAACCCAGCTCACGTACCGCTTTAATGGGCGAACAGCCCAACCCTTGGGACCTACTTCAGCCCCAGGATGCGATGAGCCGACATCGAGGTCTTTTAAGTCTTTATCTTCAATTTTTATAATTTCAATTTTTTCTTCACTTGCTATCACAACATATCTCCTCTCTTCAATCAATATTCAGTTGACTGTAATATAATCTCCCTCAAACCGCAGTCTGAGGGAGCAATCATTTCTATCCTTTATTTGATCAAAGCCTTATGGTAAGTTTTCTTTCCTTTACGTATTTTAACCCCGTCTTTTAATTGTTCTGAAGTAATATTAAAATCAATTGTTTCAACTTTAGCATCATTAATCAGTACTCCACCCTGCTGTACCAGACGCCTTGCTTCACTCTTAGAAGCTGTTAGACCGCATGCCATCATTAAATCTAAAATACCGATAGACCCATCCTTCATCTGTTCGGCTGTAATTTCAGTAGTTGGCATGTTAGAGTCGTCTGAGCCGCCAGAAAAGAGAGCGTGAGATGCTTTTTTTGCCTTTTGGGCTTCTTCCTCACCGTGAATTAATTTAGTCAGTTCATGGGCCAAAATTTCCTTGGCTTCGTTCAGTTGACTACCTTCCCATTTATCCATTTCATCAATCTGCTCAAGTGGTAAGAAGGTAAGCATGCGTATACACTTGAGAACATCAGCGTCACCAACATTACGCCAATACTGGAAAAACTCAAAAGGTGATGTTTTGTTTGGATCAAGCCACACAGCGCCTTTTGCAGTCTTTCCCATCTTATTGCCTTCAGAATTCATCAGCAATGTAATTGTCATAGCGTAGGCATTTTGGCTCAGCTTGCGACGAATCAATTCCGTACCACCCAACATATTGGACCACTGGTCATCTCCACCAAGCTGCATATTACAGCCGTAATTCTGATATAGGTAGTAAAAATCGTAGGACTGCATAATCATATAGTTAAACTCTAAGAAAGAGAGCCCTTTTTCCATTCTATTTTTGTAGCATTCTGCCCGCAACATATTATTTACTGAGAAATGGGGGCCCACTTCACGAAGCATGTCAATGTAATTCAAGTCTAAAAGCCAGTCTGCATTGTTGACCATAATTGCTTTATCATCACCGAATTCAATAAATTTTTCCATTTGTTTTTTGAAGCAGTCACAGTTATGCTGGATTGTTTCAGGGGTCATCATAGAACGTACGTCAGTACGACCCGATGGGTCACCGATAAAGCCTGTGCCACCTCCAAGAAGGGCAACTGGTTTGTTTCCTGCCATCTGTAAACGCTTCATCAGGCATAATGCCATGAAATGACCAACATGCAAAGAATCAGCAGTGGGGTCAAACCCAATATAAAATGTGGCATTACCACTATTGATAAGATCTTTAATTTCTTCTTCGTCAGTAACCTGTGCAATTAAGCCACGAGCTACCAGTTCATCATAAATATTCATAATCACAACTCCTTTGACAAATTTTAATAATAAAAAATGCCCCTGCTCCAATTTGGAACAGAGGGCAATAATTGCGGTACCACCTCTACCTTGGAAGCTCTTCACAGAACTTCCCTCAGTAAGTGCAAAAGCACTAATACGCTATATCGGGCGTACCCATCAAACCCTACTAATAATTCAGGTAGCAGCTCCGGGATGTATTCGTATCAGCCTGTCTACAGCCTCGCACCAACCGGCTGCTCTCTGAAAGACGAAAAACTGACCTACTTCTTCCCTTCATGGCTTTGTGTTAATATGTTTTAATTTACATTGTAATTGATTAAGCTCAAAAAGTAAAGTGCCATGGGCAGCTTAATCTTGTGAGAAGGATTCAGAAAAAGGCATGAAAAACCCTTGTGGATGGTGACATACCTTACAGTTCCCTGGTGCTTCTTTACCTACATGTATATTGCCACATACAGTACACATCCAGGCAATTTCCTCTCCTCTCCTGAATATGGACCCATTTTCTATTTCATCAGCTAGTCTCCCAAATCTATCTGCATGAGTTTTTTCAATAGTTGCTATACCCTCAAAAACTTGCGCAATTTCTTCAAAGCCCTCTTCCCGTGCTGTCTTACCAAAACTCTTATATACCTCATCCCATTCTTCTAGCTCATTATGCTGGGCTGCTCTCAGAGCTTTAACAGTGTCATCATACAAATCAACGGGATAGGCTCCAGAAATGCTAATATTATCACCTGCAAAATCCCTAAGCTTTTGATAGAATACTTTGCCATGAGCCCTCTCCTGGTCTGCTGTATAATCAAATACAGCTCCAACCACATGAAATCCTTCCTTCTTGGCAGCAGAGGAGGCAATATTATAGCGATTTCTTGCTTGACTCTCCCCAGCAAATCCCCTCATCAGATTTTCATATGTCTTACTTCCTTTTAAGTTCATTTGTATCTCTCCTTTTACCCTTATAGTTGTACATTATTATAGCTATTAGTTTTTCCAAATAAAAAAGAAATAATCCCCTTTCGGGGATTATGAGTTATCCTATTTGTTATTCCATTGTCCATATGCTTTGCTTTAGAACACCTTAAAAACTTACCCTGTGGCAAAGTTTACTTATAACAGAGTTGCTGCTGCTTCGTCTACAATTACTACAACATCTGAATGTAACTGTAGCACCGATGCTGGCAGCTCAGGTGTAATGTTGCCTTTAATCATTTTATACACAGCTTCAGCTTTGTTCTCGCCACTTGCTAGAAGCAATATTTTGTTTGACTGCATTATGGTTTTTATACCCATGCTGATGGCTTGAGTTGGCACCTTATCTATTGAGTCAAAAAACCTTGCGTTTGCTTCTATTGTATCTGTATCAAGATTTACTAGATGGGTTAATGCCTCGAACTTTTCATTTGGTTCATTAAAGCCTATATGGCCATTCTGTCCAATCCCTAATAATTGAAGATCAATCCCACCTGCTTCTTTAATACTATTTTCATACTGCTGACATTCTACATCCATATTGTTTGCCTTTCCATTAGGTATATGGATATTTTCCTTTTTTATATCTATATTATTAAAAAGATGCTGTTCCATAAAATAATGATAGCTTTGTTTATCATTAACATTTAACCCATAATACTCATCAAGATTAAAAGTCGTGATTCCTGAAAAATTTATTATCCCATTTTTGTACATATGAATAAGTTCATTATAAGTCCCAATAGGAGTAGATCCAGTTGCTAATCCCAAGACGCTTTTAGGTTTCAAGATAATTTGACTTGCCAATATATATGCCGCTTTTTTACTCAGAGCATCGTAATCTTTCACTATCTCTAATTGCATTTTCTTCTCACCTCATCTGCATCAGTATCTTATTAGTATACCATAATTATACCCCTACATGCGAAATACAATTGTTTTTTTCCTAAACTATAGTCTACTCTTTAGTGTTTAAGGGTGCAATCCCAATATTAAGATATCCAAATATAATTGCAAATATTGGTGACAAAAACAGGAAGAATGCATATGGAGCATACTCAACAACAGAGACCCCTAAGGTACTATAAAAAAAGGCACCACTAACTCCCCAAGGTATTAATGGATTAATCAATGTACCAGCATCCTCAACTGTACGCGATAAGTTTTTTGGATGCAGATTGGCTTTTTCATAAAAATGTTGGTACGTTTGACCTGGTAACAAAATGGACAAGTATTGTTCTCCAGTAGTCAGGTTTACAGCTATTGCTGACAGAGCAGTAGAAGTTATTAAATGACCTCTGTTTGTCAACCATTTTTTAAACCCGTCTAATAAAGTTTGAATTAGACCAACACCCTGAATTAATCCACCAAGTGCTAGGGCAATGATTATTAATGAAATAGACCACATTTTTGACTGCAATCCGCCACGGTTAACAACTCCATTAACTAAGGCACTTTCTGTTTCTATTGAAAAACCACCCTGTAAAACATTAAATAACTCAGCTGGAGCTACATTATTCTGCAAAAAGACAGCAGTTATAATTCCACTTACGATGCCAACCATAATCACAGGTATTGTTGGCCAACGCTTAACTGCTAAAATTATGACTAATAAAGGCGAAATAAGCGAGAGTACACTAAGGTTAAAATTGGTTGCTAACGCGTTTTTAGCTAACTCAATATCAGCAAATGATGTTAAAGATGATTGGGTTTTACCTATAAAATAAAATATAATTATTGTTACGCACAAGCTAGGCACTGTAGTCCATAACAAGTGCCTGATATGAGTAAAAAGATCTACTTTTACAATACCAGAAGCAAAATTAGTAGTATCTGATAGCGGGGACATTTTATCTCCAAAGCACGCACCACTAACAATAGCTCCAGCAGCAATTGCCGGATTAATACCTAAACCGATTCCAATCCCCATTAGTGCTACACCAACTGTTCCTATGGTAGTAAAGGAACTGCCTGTAAAACTAGAAACAATAATACAAATAAACAGTGCGCTTATAGCAAACCATTGTGGAGAAATAAAAGAGAACCCCAGGTCTAACAAATAAGGAACAGTTCCACTCATCATCCAAACTGCAATAGTGATACCAATCAAGCCTAAGATCATAATTGGCTTTAGTCCGACTTTAATTCCATCAATTAAACTTGTTTCAATTTCATCCCATTTATAACCTCTTCCTCGCGAAATAATCGCCAAAACAACCAAGCATAATAATAGTGGGATATGTGGATGTACTCCCAAGTAAAGGATGCTATAGATCATCGTTGCTAGCATTAATACAAATAATAAAGTTGCAGATCCTACAGTAAAGTTTCGTTTCATTGTTACATTCCTTTCTCTTAGCTGTTAAAATGGAGTTAATGGGTATGATTGAACCTGGTTTAACGAAAACTTGCGGAATAAAAAAAAGTGCACCCCTAATGGAGTGCACCAAAAATAGACAATGTTCTGCCCTATGCTACCGCCCTACCATTAAACCAATAAAAAATTAAATTAATTACTACCTAACTTCCATTCTACATAGTCAATTATACATGGGTTAACTGTGGATGTAAATAAGAATTTTCGCAAAGTGAAAGTTCAATTTGTTTAAATGTTATGATAAAATTACCAGTAGAAACCTATAAGCATGCCAGATTAACATCTGCAAAAAAATTACAGATTTTCCTTTGGCATATAACAGGAGGCAAGCAAATGATAAAGATAATGTCTGATTCAACCTGTGATTTGTCCCAAGATATCTTGGATAAATACCAAGTAGATTTGGCACCACTAGTGATTAACTTTCAGGATAAAACTTATCGGGATAGAATTGATATTACCCCGGACGAATTGTATCAAATGATGAAAGAAGGGATGCCGCAGCACCTCACCACAGCCATGCCCAGCCCCATGGAGTTCTTGAATATAATGAATCAGGCAGTAACTGAGGGGCATCAGGAAATTCTCTGCATCTGCATGTCCAGTGGCACCAGCGGTTCCTATCAATCGGCAGAGATTGCCAAGGGTTATTTCTTTGAAGAACATCCCGACTCACCAGTAAAAATCCATGTAGTAGACTCAAAGTGTATGAGTCATGGCAGTGGTTGGCTAGTAATAAAAAGTGCCCGGATGCGGGAGCAGGGAGCAACTTTTCAAGAACTGGTTGATTTTAATGAGACATATAAGACCAACGTCAAACACTATTTGTCCGTGGATGATCTGGACAACTTAATCCGCAGCGGCAGACTCAGCAATGCGGGAGGTTTTGTCGGGAAGCTGCTAAACATAAAGCCTATCATGACCATGAAGCAGGGCAAGGGGGCAGTTGTTGCCAAAGAGCGGGGTCGTAAAAAAGTACTTAGCTACTATGTCAACGACTTTCTCAAGCGTAACAATCAGGAAATGACTGACTTTATACTCATCGGTTATACCTCAAATAAAGGGGTAGCAGAAGATTTGAAGGAAAAAATGATTGCAGAAGCTAGTTTCCAAGGTGATATTTACATTATGCAAATGGGAGTAGCTGTGGGAACCCACGTGGGGTTAGGCGGTATTTCCATGTTTTATATGGAAAAAAGCAAATAATAAGTTGAATCTAAATGATTAGCATTAGATTTGGCGTCAAACTTGGATTGTTAAAGTAAGACCCCCCTAAAGCCAAAGGGGGGTCTAGTCTTTATGATACACTGAAGGATAATCTAGCAAAAATTCTGGAATTTCATTTAACAAATATGCTCCCAAATTATCAAATTCTAAGACTTCACCAACTTCTAATCGTCTACAATTATTAATTTCTAAGATTACATCTGACTCTTTACACGTATTGCCCACAATAATCTGTTTTGACACAGTCTCTCCCTTTCTCAAGTGTATCCTGTAATCCAGCAAAGGCTTTCCTTGCCCGGGAAACAAATGTAATCTCGTTCCGTCAACAGTTACATATGTTACACTGTGTATTGTTTTTACATCAATAATCCTTGTGACATATGAACATGAATTTCTTACAAGGCTATTTCCAATTATTTCACACAATTCCTTCACAATATCAGCATAAATTATTGGGTTCCTTGTATTTCTTGAAAAATGACAATGCACACAAATCACGTTAATATTCTTGTTTTTTAGAACCGTATCAAACAAAGCATTATTTCTAATATATCTTTGAATAGACATCTATCTTATCATTACTTCTTAAAGAATTGTGCACTAATGGCACTCCATCTATAGAGATCTGAACATGTATGTCTCTGTTCGTTAGACACTCAAGCCAACTTGAGTCGAATCCATTAGTATTAACACTAATTTCACGAAACCTACTTTTACTAAGCTCTATTATTGTATTAATTTCTTTATGCAGCGAAGGTTCCTCACCAGTAAGTAACAAACTGTATTTGCTAAATTTTCATAGTGCACCTCACTGGTCAGCAACTACCCACTTCTCCAAATCGTTCAGCCAAACCTCAGCCACCACATGACCAGCACCCGAATGTGCTGTGGCTGCGCGCTTAGTTTTAAGAGCCACAACCCGCGCAGGCATACCCATAGCCTGAGACGCACCCACCATGACTAAGCTGTACTCCATACACCGAAAACTGGCTCCGTCAGCCGCTTCCCTGAGAATCACCAAGGGGTTTGATGATGAAGGCATGTTCGAGCCCGAATGACTCCACCTGCTGTTGACCCACTCCGCCAGGACCGCCACCCGCTCAAACTCATCCTCAACGCCTCTAATCACATCGTCTAGGCCGTACTCTTCGCGTAGCTCAGCCGGACCTGGGTCGTCTGGGCTGTGGTAAAGTAGTGGACTTGGTGACCCGGCCGTTTCTGCCCATTGAACACGCGGCACAACCATGTAGGGACCAGTAGTCAAGATTAAGGCACATGACAGCGTCACGACGACTCCCAAAACTCTCCACCCGCAGAAATACCCCGTTACCAGTAGGAGAACACCTATCACGGTGTAGGTATGAGTACTGCCGAAATAGCTGATCCCGAACAGAAAGAGCAGGGTGCATCCCACTACCGCTATGGGCGGAAGCCCAAAACGAACCGCCGGATGACTCTCAAGCATTTCGATCACATTCTTCATCTAGATCACCTCATAAAAGATAGGAGTTTGCTTTTCGCTGGAGCAAGTACAATCAAAACAATTTGTCGCTCTGTAGATGGATACACTCTGGGGGCTTATCATAAATATATCTAGAAATCAAATACTACATTCTGTTTTTTATATTGTATAATCATATTTGATTTAGTACAATATATATGCACAATAGTAACTGGAGGTGTTTTTATGTCACGGGTTGTCAAAAACTATACTTTTTCTCTTCCAATTGAGCTACATCAGAAGTTAAAGCAATACTCCACAGAAGGCCATATTCCTTCTGTAAATGCTGCTGTAAAAGAAGCTCTTGAATCTTATGTTAAAGGGATTGAAAAACAATATCTATATAAAAAAATGAAAGAAGCTTCTCAAGACTCAATGTTTATGGAGGATTTAAAGAAATCCATGGATGATTTTTCTTATTCTGATTTTGAGGCAACTAAGGAGAATGAACAATAATGAATTATCAATGGAATATTTTTTGGGCAAACCTAAATCCTACTCAAGGCTCAGAACAGTCTGGCAAAAGACCTGTTTTAGTTATCTCTGAAGAAGCAGTTAATCAAACTCTTCCAATTGTTACTATAATCTGTTTAACTTCGTATAAACCTGGCAGAAAAATATACCCTGTAGAGGTTTTGTTGGAGCCAGAAGTCTCTCAACTTTCCCAACCTTCTATTGCTATGGCTCATCAAATTAGAGCTATATCCAAAGAATATCTTGGTAGCAAATGTGGTTTCATTGAAAGCGAAGATTATAGGGATCAGATAAGAAGTATTGTTAAACTCTACCTCGACTTGCTATAAAAAACTCAATAAGCTAGAAATATTGCTAGGAAGTGAACAATCCCATACCAAAGTGCTTGCGTATAACGTTCCGGCATTCCCAACGTGCCTGTAACTGGCGCAAGACTTACTCTTCCTGCAATACTTGCAAGTCTTGTGACAAAGGGTATGTGGTGCGGCAAACCCCAGAATCCTAGCTACACCGTACCCTTGTGGGAATGCTCGTGTTATCCGCATGTAATGCTGCTGTCCCTTTATTATAAAAATAAAAAAACAAGGATTTACCTCTTCTCCTTGTTGTCATTGTTTATGTAATCTTTATGCTTTTTTATCCATTCTAATATTTCCTTTTCATTAGTGACTCCACTTGCTATGTCCAGCCCTAACTGCACCAATTCCGATTGGGTATTTTTTACTCTTATGTCATTCAACTTTAGTAATAGCAACATGACGGCTACTCCTACTCTTTTATTACCATCAACAAAGCCATGATTATTTATTAGTGCGTAGGTTATTGCTGCAATTTTTCTTCTGTTTCTTTATACAATTCTTCTCCGTCAAAAGTCATTAGTCCCCTATTCAGAGCACCTTCAATTAAACCTACATCCCTCACACCATCGCTCCCACCAGTTCTTGACACAATCTTTTTATGAAATAATAGTATGTGGTCTAGAGTTATACTTCTCATTATTTGCTTAGCTCCTCTAAGGCTTCTTCGTTTTCGTCAATAATCGTATCCATCATTTTCTCAACTTCAACTTTTTCTTTCTTTAATGCAATTGCAAATTCAATTAGCTTCTTCTTTTTTTCTTCAGGTAAATCTGTAAATTCTTTGAGTAATTTTTGAGCTAGGTCCATCTTTACACCCCGTTCCACTTTCTGTAATTACTCCTATTTTATTATATAATTTAACGTTAATCAACCATATATCCCTTAAACGAGACAGCATGCACACCTCTAGCTAACTTTGTAAACCTTCTGCATTATTGCGGAGTCACGGTAGGAACGCCAGTTGCCCGACGTCCCCCGCACAGATCCCGGCGTGCGGAACTACCGCACCGGGCTCTTCAGATATATTCACTTCCGTAATCAAGCAAAACTTTCTTCAAAAAAACCTTAATTGCTTATCGGGTACTTCGGTTATTTTTGGTGTCACCAGTGTTATTAAAATTTATACACTGCAAGAGACCATGTGTCATTAATTACACTTATACATTTATGACTCTGGGGCGGCTTTTCCAATCAGCGAGCTCTAGAGTCCAATACTTTGCCCATTCCTTCATGGCCCCATATTCCGGGTGGCTAGGGTTCAGCATGATTTCACGAAAGCTCATAAATCCTCCTATGCCGCCCACATCCTCAGGTGGTGTTTGACCACTTGCATCCAGCAAATAGGGTGATTCCTCATCATGCTCCTCGATGACACGAACAAGCTGTATCTCATGCTCCCAGTTATCCCCCATATCATAGGTATAAACCATATCCTCGTGCTCCGGGAAAAACTCCGATAATATATGTCCTTCCATTAAAATCGCATCTTCATCGTAATCCAGGTCTTCCTCAAATGAAACCAGTCTGGCAACCGCTACACGATTGTTGTCGCCAAAGATGGTAAAATCATAAAGGTGATAATTCTGCCAGCTAAAAACCGACTGCAACACCTTGTGTAAACATACAAATTCTATGTCAGCAGGTACAATGATTCTCCGCACCGCCTTGTATACTTCCAAATCAAGTGTGATCATTAATTCAAAGGCACGATATTTATACGCTTGCTTTCCTGTAAGTTCAGAAAGTGCAATAATCATTGCTTTGTAAGGGTAGAACCCCTCGCTACTATTGCCGGAATAGTTGACAATACGGTAATTTGCAGAAACACCAACAGTATCACTAAACATTTTTGCAATGCCATTATATTCATTCCCAACATAAAAAGCGCATTCAAGTCCTGCTTTTGCTACCCACGACGCTGTCTGTCTGTTACTATTTTGGGTAAACTCTACCTCACCTGCCAATTGCATATATTCCTCTACAAGATCCGGGTTTAAATTCATGGACAGCAGTGTGTTTGTAATGGCCGTTTTCATTATTTTCGCTACATTTTTTAAATCCTTCCGCTTAACTTGGTAAATCGCAACGGTAAAGCGCGTTGCGTTGTTAACCAACACAAGCATATCCTCTGCTCTGCGATTATCCCAAACCTTTGTCCAATTTGCTGTCCAAGAAAAAAGCGGATTTTTATATTCATGTGCCGCTGGGGGATTTACGCCCATGGCCTTCGATAATTTTTTAGTAAGTGCAATTTGCATATTTTCATCTCCTTAAAAACGGGAACTCATCCGTGCCTGACACAAACTTATCTGAGGGAACATACTTCACCTATCCACAGCTCTATTCATGAACAGGTAAATATAATCTCATATTATACTTTATCATTTACTATTTTACTAGTAACAAAAATAAATATGACTATAATCGTTGCTAACCATAATGGAATGGTCACTATAATGGTTTTAAAATATATACTACCCAGTATTATTATAGTGAAAGCGGCACCCGCAATAAGCCATTCTTTCAAAAATGATACTACTTTATTACTAATTACCAAGTTTTTGACTAAAGCAATAAGCCCTAAAATCCATATTACATTAAGAGAGGTACCTAAATGCTCTATAATCTTATCTTTTTTTGTCTTCTTAGGCATAGCTTCAATAATCTCATCACAGATTTCCTTATATTTCCCCCCATGACCTTTTGAATATTATCACCTCGTTGCTGACCATCTATAATTAATTCCTCAACTTTCGCAGACTAAATTAGCAAATAAGCCCTTAATATGACTAGGGAAATCGCTAATTAAGTCTTGTAGTTGACATATTAAAGATTTTCTCTCTTCACCTTGCTTTTTATCGTGTGTTTTTTGCTATTTATGCAACTGCTTTAGCTTTGGCATTAGACTTCTTGAGTGCCAGTGCTGATGTTAGTAGTACTATTGCATTTAGGTGTACATGTGTTTTAACTTTTTCAATACCACTCACATGTAAGTCATTGACTGTCAGGTGTTCTTTTAGACGGCCAAAGCATCTCTCTACACTAGTTCTCTCGTTGTATAACTCTTTCCATTGTCTAGTATCTCGGTGAGGTGCTGAAAAACGCCTGTAATCTTTGTTTACATTAACTTTTCGAACTAGGCCATAATTAGATTTTGAGCACCAATTAGAGCCTTGCGGGCAATTAACTTTGCCTAATACATGGGGGCATCTGAACTTTAGGCGATTGCCATCAACACCCCAGTAAATCATGTCATAGCCCATTGAGCATCTAGCTGTTCCGTTGGAAGAAAACCCAGCAGGTGGCTCCTTCTCATTGC
>NZ_JBNPXS010000057.1:0-13356 GCF_050433185.1 Desulfitispora alkaliphila | reverse complement strand
AGAAATTTTCTGGTTTTGTGTATAATTCATTTTGAAGTCCTCCTTGGGTATAAATTAAGGGTCCTTTTTGCTGATCAGCTTCGGACACCTCGTATGATACCAAGGGGGCTTTTTTTATTCAATCCTCATTTAAATTCATTACAGGAATGCTCCTTTATTTGTAATTTCTTATAATTTGTCACATAATTTCTCCACTATGTAGTCATATACATCTGTAAGAGAGTTAATTTTTATGCTTTCCTGTAAGTTATTTTCCTCAGATATAATTACCGTAGGAACCTTATTTTTTGTGTGCCCTTTTAATCTAACATCCTCTATGTTTCCGTGGTCACTAACTATTATAACTAAAGTATCTCGCAAGTCTACATTTTTTATCACTGCTTCTAAAAAAGCGTCTATCTGCTCTATTAGATTTACAGATAAATCAAAGTCCTGACTGTGTCCAACAATGTCTGTAAGAAAATACTCATAGAGACAAAAATCAAGTTCTTGACTAATTTTACCTAGAACTAAACCTGCTTCAGTTGGGGATATAACAGGTACATTACAATTAAACTTTTCAACTAATATTTTATTGGTCATATCTTGATATACACTCTTACCAGCAAGTATGTCCTCTATAGTTTTAAGCTTTAATCCCGCTGATAGTGCTGCTGTAGTTGATACTGAATGGTATTTTTTCTGATGAATAAAGCTTTTAAAAAAATCAGGACGATATGCGTTAGCAAATGCTACAGTTTTTCCACATCCTTTTAGCTGTTTAAATATATTGTTTTCTTCGATAATTTTTCTTAGGGCTTGATTTGGAAAACCATTTTTGTGCTCCCCTATTACTTCGGCTGAATTTACCCCTGTCCAAAGAGCCGTTTGACCTGTTGCACTTTGCGGTGTACCTTCTACTTCTAAGGTAGTATCAGTTGGAAATAACCTATAATACTTCCCTGCTTCTTTACTTGATAAGGATGTTAGCTTTTTCCCTCCCAGTAATTCATCTAAAAAAGGAGTTGTCGCAACAATATAAGGATTGATTTTTGCACTCATTTCACCTAAACCAAAACCATCAAAAAAAGTCATTAAAATGCGCAACTCTATCCCTCTCTTATTAATTTTTTTGTGCTTTAAAAAACTCTTGTAATTCTTCCAATCCCATACAGTTTATAACATCTTCCGCTTTCAACCAACCCTTTTTCGCCTCTTGAATTCCAAAGGATATATTACTTAGTCTTTCTGGATCATGACTATCCGTATTTATAGCAATTTTAATTCCCATATCTCTTGCCCGTTTAGCGTCTAAGTAATTTAGGTCTAGCCTATCAGGCGCCGAGTTGATTTCCAGTACAGTCCCCGTTTCTTTAGCAGCTGCAAATACTTGGTCTAAATCCACTTCATACCCACTGCGCCTTCCCAATATTCTACCTGTCGGATGGGCAAATATATTGACGTATGGATTTTCAAGTGCCTTTATTATTCTCTCAGTCATCTTTTGCTTACTCTGATCAAAGTCAGTATGCACCGAAGCTATTACCAAATCCATTTTTTCTAAGACTTCATTCTCAAAGTCTAAAATTCCACTTTTGAGGATATCTACCTCCACCCCTTTTAACAATCTAAAGGGTATACCCTCTTCGGCAAATTTACTATTCAATTTATCTATTTCATCCATTTGTTGCTCTAGTTCTTGTTCAGTAATTCCCCTAGCTATTTTAAGTGACTTAGTATGCTCTGTAATAGCCAGGTAACTGTATTGCTGTTTTATTGCCGCCCTAGCTATTTCCTCTACTGTGCCAGTTCCATCACTCCACATTGTATGGCTGTGTAAATCTCCTTTATAATCATCCATATTGATTAATTCAGGGATTTCTCCCTTGATAGCTAATTCAATCACACTCTTACTTTCCCTTAATTCTGGTTCTACATACTGCATATCTAGTTTTTTATATAAGTCTTGTTCACAGTTAATCGTATCAACACCAAGAGTTATATTTCTAGATTTATCAATTCGCTCAAATTCCTCTATATAATCAGCTGAACCAGTAGTATGATGAACTCTATGCCAATATTCACTAGATTCCGCCACTTCCATTTCCACTTTCAATTTGATATTAGTTTCTACTACCAACTTTAAAGATGATTTGAAAATATTCTTTTTAAATAATGGATGTTTACTCATCACACCTAAGATTTCCTCGGAATTATCTCCTTTAATTACAATAGAGATAAAATCCACCATCTCCATACCTCTTCTCAGTTCTCCAGACAAAGTTGCGTTAATAACACCAGGGATTAACATTATATCAGCTACTATTTTATCTCCCATTGGTTTAGCAATTGCACTGGGAAACCTTTCTGGAGGTTCTAGAAGTAGTTTTATGCTTCTGAGAATGCTCAATTCTCTCTTGCTACTAATTCCTTCTAGACGCCTAAGTTGCCGCTTTTTTGCAACTTTTCTCAACCCGTTTAGTGTAGTAACACCTAACTCTCGGTTAATTTTATTTATTGTTATAGCATCTAATTCAGGGATTTCTATCATTTCAATTAAACCAGGTGGTATCTTAGTTCTAAGTTGATCTATAAGAGAGCTGTTTCCTGTTTTTTCCACCTCTTCTGCGGCTATTCTTTCCTCTTCACTCTCAGACTCACTACTCTTCTTACCACTTAAGATTAATAAATCCCTAAGTTCAGTTAACTTCCACATGATTTCATTATTTGTCATGAAGGCTCACTCCTTTGCGCCTTCTTATTTTCCCCATATTTAGTTAAAAAAAGCGCAGTTAGCGCTTTTATTTTATCGGATTTTTTCATCCTCTATTAGTTTAATTAAATTATCATAATCCTCCTGAAGCTTTGCTAATTCGTCAGCAATATTCAAAGCTGTCAACACCGCAACCTTAGTCGAGGACAAATGTGTAGCTCTTTGACTTATTGCGCCCATTTTTTGATTAACATAGTCAGCCAATGACTTAAAGTATTCAGGGCTGCCACTTCCCTTCATGGTATATTCTTGTCCATGAATTTCAACTTTTACTTTTATTTTTTCATCTTTTCCCTGTTCGACCACGCTTGCTCCCCCCTTTTTTAAGGACTTTATGTGATAAGTTCTTCTTTAAAGTAAATATTCCTGCAAAAAGAGGTCAGTTTGTAGCTCTGACCTCTTTTGACATGCGCTTTATATATTATTGTCTAAACTCCACATCAAAAGCATTACTTAAAGCCTCTCTTACCTTATCATGAGTTTTGTTCACTTCATCATCAGTTAGCGTTCTATCATCAGCCTGGTAAACCATGTTATAAGCCAAGCTCTTATAGCCATCTTTAATTTGCTTTCCTTGATAAACATCAAAGAGAGTCACTTTCTTTAAAAGGCTACCGCCAGCATCAGCTATCACATCAGCTAGTTGGGATGATTTTATTTCTTCTTTAACCACAAAAGCCAAATCCCTATCTACAGCAGGATACTTTGCTAAAGGCTTGTACCTTACATCTTCGCTTGCTAAGCTTACTATTAAATCAAAGTTTATTTCAAAAACTATACATTTCTGTTTGATATCATAACTTTCAAGTACATCTGGATGCACTTCTCCTAAAATACCAACAGGCTTGCCTTCAGCTAAAATCTTGGCAGTTCTCCCTGGGTGGAAAGTTGGATTGTCCTTTACTGGGTCAAAACTAATTCTACTCACTTTTAGTGAATCAAAAAGTCTCTCCAAAATTCCTTTTAGATAAAAGAAGTCCCAACCTGCTTCTGACCAATCCCATCCTTTTTCTGCCTTCCCTGATACTAATCCACTTAAAGTACTGATTTCCTCAGGTAAAAGTTCATCAGTAGGCCAATAAACTTTCCCTAACTCAAAAATGGCAACGTTTTCTACCCTCTTATTAATATTTTTTGCCGTTACTTCTAATAAGTTAGAAATAATAGAAGTTCGCATTACGCTCTGCTCTTCACTTAGAGGATTGTATACCTTCACCACTTGGCGCAATTGACTATCCTGAGAAATCATACACTTATCAAAAGCTTTAGGAGATATAAAGCTGTATGTAATTACTTCAGTCAAGCCGCTACCTGTAAAATTTTGTTTAACCAAGTCCTCCATTCTCTGATGGAACTTTTTGCTACCCCTAGTCACTTCTCCGCGAGGTAGTGAAGTCTCAATATTGTCATAGCCGTAAAGTCTTGCCACTTCCTCAATTAAATCTACTTCCATTTCAATGTCGTTTCTATAATCGGGCACAGCTACAACTATATCTCCTGCTTCATTGAGGTTAAATTCAAAGCCTAATCTAGAAAATATGTCTTGTATTTCTTCACTGCTAATATTTGTACCAAGTAATTGATTTGCCCGCTGAACTCGTAAAGTGACAGTTTTTCCTTCAGCTTTTTTGGGATAGTTATCTAGCACCCCACTTGCTACCTTGCCATGAGCTAGTTCTTGAATTAATTGGGTAGCTCTATCTAGTGCAGTCACTACTCCCTCAATATTGATACCCTTTTCAAATCGATGAGAGGCTTCAGATCTTAAGCCAAGTTTTCTAGCTGTTTTACGTACATTAGTACCATCGAAATAAGCAGATTCTAGAATAACATCTTTAGTTGTATCAGTTACCTCCGAATTAAAACCACCCATAACACCAGCCATACCTATAGCCTTTTGCGGGTCTGCAATAACTAACATTTCCTCGTCTAGTTGCCGTTCAACCTCATCTAAAGTAACTAACTTTTCTTCGGCTTTAGCTAGCCTCACAACAATTTTACTGTCTTGAACACTTTCCAAGTCAAAAGCATGAAGAGGTTGTCCCATTTCTACCATAACGTAGTTGGTAGCATCCACCACATTGTTAATAGGACGCACACCTGCTGAACGCAGTCGCTGCTGCATCCATTGGGGTGATGGCTTAATTTCAATCCCCCTTATTACTCTTGCCGCATATCTCCTACACAAGTCAGGACTTTCTATCTCCACAGCCGCAACATCTTCAACCTTTTCCGCTTCTTCAGCAATCTCTATTTGAGGCAATTTCAAAGTTCCACCTGTGACCGCAGCAACCTCTCTAGCTACATTTATCATGCTTAGGCAATCTGCCCGGTTAGGTGTCAACTCTAGTACTAAAATTTCGTCATCTAGTCCCATAGCTTCAGTAAATTTTTGACCTACCTCAGCACTATCGGGCATTATTAATATCCCTTCCCGCTGCTCCTTAGAGAATGTGTTCTCGTCTAATTCAAGTTCTCCTACAGAACACATCATCCCTGTGGACACTTCTCCACGCAACTTAGCCTTTTTTATCTTCAAACCACCAGGAAGTTTTGCCCCCACCAATGATATAGGCACCTTATTACCCACATTTACATTATTAGCACCAGTAACTATTTGTACACTTTCTTCAGCACTTACTTGCACCTGACAAATAATTAACTTATCTGCATCTGGGTGAGGCTTTATGTCTGTTATTTCACCTATTACTATTTTTTCATCTATATTCTCTCCAGGGGACTCAACATCTTCTACTGCTATGCCAGCCCTGGTCAATTTATCTGCTAACTCTTCAGCAGTAATATCTACATCCACATATTGTTTCAGCCAATTCATTGAAACCTTCAACTGCTTTCCCTCCTTAAAACTGGTCTAAAAATCTAATATCATTTTCAAATAACATGCGCAGATCATTGATTCCGTATTTGAGCATAGCTATCCTTTCAACACCCATTCCAAAAGCAAAGCCGGTTACTTTTTCTGGATCATAACCTGTATTAGCAAGTACTTTTGGATGTATCATTCCTGCCCCTAATATCTCCAGCCATCCAGTATTGGAACAAACTCGACAGCCTTGGCCATCACAGTTAACACAGGAAATGTCTACCTCTGCACTGGGTTCAGTAAAGGGAAAATATGATGGTCGTAGCCTAATCTCCCTATCTTCCCCAAACATTTCTTTGGCAAATGTTAGTAGGGTTCCCCTTAAATCCCCAAAAGTAACCTCCTTATCCACCACAAAGCCCTCCACTTGATGGAACATGGGTGAATGAGTAGCATCGTCATCTCTTCGATATACTTTGCCTGGCGCAATAATTCTCAGTGGCACTTGTGGAAAGTTGCTCTCAAAGGTTCGAACCTGAACTGGTGAAGTGTGAGTACGCAACAGCACCTCATTGGTTATGTAAAAAGAATCCTGCATATCTCTAGCTGGGTGCTCTTTGGGTAAGTTTAAAGCTTCAAAATTATAGTAGTCAGATTCTATTTCCGGCCCCTCTTCTATAGTAAACCCCATTCCCAAAAAGATTTCTTTAATCTCATCTAGTACTTGAGTAAGGGGATGTCTCTTTCCTGTAGCTACAGGCTTACCAGGTAGTGTTACATCTATAGTCTCCGCTTCTAATTTTGCTTGTCTAGCTATATGGGCTAGTTCACTTTTTCTGCTCTCTATTGTTTCTTCTAGTTGTGCTCTAATCTCATTTGCCAACTGACCAATAACCGGTCGTTCTTCAGCAGTAAGCTTCCCCATACCGCGCAAAACACCAGTTAGCTCTCCCTTTTTTCCCAAGTATTTAACTCGCAGCTGCTCTAGTTTTTCCAGGTCAACAACTTCTTTAAAGTCTTCAATAGCTTGTTCTTTTATTTTACTCAATTCTGATTTCATTACCTTTCTATCCTCCTTTAAAATTATCAAAAAAAATAGCCCTCTCCTCATACAAGGACGAAAGCTTTTTCGCGGTACCACCTTGGTTGTCCACTAATAATAATTGTGAACCCCTCATTTCCCATAACGGAGGAAACCGTTGCACCTACTTTATTTCAGTGCACTGCTCATGGGTGAACTTCAACTTAGCATAATTGCAGATTCTCTCAGTCGATGGAATCCACTCCCTGTAAATTACTACTAAACCTACTCTCCCAATCATTGCCTTTTTGTTATCTATAAGCTTATTGCATCATCAATTTCTTATACAACATATAAGCTTGAATGGAACCAGTGGTTTCAAAGATTCTCCAAAAGAAATATGCATTGAAGAACATGTCCTAACCACTCCCCTTCCTAACGCTTTTTCGAAACCAATTATACCACAGGGGATTCTATTGGTCAAATTTTAGTTGCCGCACTATTTCGTAAATAATTATCCCTGCAGCTATTCCCACATTTAGTGACTCAGCTCCACCCAGCAAGGGAATTTTTACTTTAACATTAGAATTATCTAACATAATTTCACTTGGACCAGCTGCCTCATTACCTAAAATTAAAGCCAATGGCCTATTAAATATAGTGTTATATAAGCTTGTGCTGCCTTCGCCCACATGAGCTGTAGCTATCGTGAACTGCTTCCCTTTAAGTGCGCTCATTAGCTCTCTTTCGTCTTCTATGACTATGGTTTGTATATGGAAGCTAGAGCCCATAGCGCTTCTGATTACTTTTTCATTAAACACATCTGCACAACCCTTAGTTAAATATAATATTGATATTCCTGCAGCATGGGCGGTTCTAATAATAGTTCCCATATTACCTGGGTCTTGAATTCTATCTAATACTAATACTAATTCCTGCTCGGCTAAATTGCTATCTTCATCACTTGTTTGAGTATTCCTCATATTAGCAATAGCCATAATGGGTTGAGGAGTATCCGTAGCTGCCAGTTGCTCATATAATTTTCGAGGAAGAACATAACTGTTGTATGGTTTTATTTTATCCTGAAATTCAGTTTCTGCACCCTGGCAAATTATAATAGCGTTCAGTTCAATCTTAGCTGCCACTGCTTCTTCTATAAGCTTCCAGCCCTCAATTATGAACTGACCTTGTTCTACTCGTTGTTTCCGCCTCTTTAGTTTTTTCCAGTTTTTAAATTGTGGATTTTTATCTGATAATATACTGATCATGGCATCACACTCCTACTCAATATACTTAAGTCCCTCGTTAGTCCCCAAGGCTACTAAAATGTCTTCTTTTTCAAGCAGTGTTTCTCCACCAGGACCAATAATAATTTCACCACCATGCTTTTTTACCGCTACTATACTAATGCCTATCTGGTCTCTAAAATCTAAGTCCTTTAGTTTCTTATTTGCAAATCTATCAGAAACCTTAACTTCTAATATACTGTGATCTGGTGAAAGCTCAATTAAATCTAAAACGTTTTTAGATTCCAGGTTATGGGCAACCCTTACCGCCATTTCCCGTTCAGGATAGACTACCCGGTCGGCGCCTACTCTTGCAAGGATTTTGCCGTGCAACTCATCAGTTGCCTTAGCTACCACATAATCCACTCCACTTTCCTTAACTAGAAGCGTAATCATAGTGCTGGCCTTAATATCCTTGCCAATTGAAACTATTACAATATCAAAGTTGTTTATACCTAGCTCTTGTAATGTGGCTTCATCAGTAGCATTAGCTTGAACAGCATGGGTTGCCACATCTAGCATTTTTCTTACCCGAGCTTCTTTATTATCTATAGCTAAAACCTCATACCCTAAATCTACTAACGTCTTAACAGAGTTAATTCCAAACCTCCCTAAACCGATAACAGCAACTTTCTTTGACATTATAACACCACCTAGCCAACTGTAATATCTTCTTCTATATACCTAACACTGGATTTTTGTAACCGTAGTGCAAGAGCAAAAGCAATGGTCATGGGCCCAATTCTTCCCACAAACATAGCTATACTTAATAACACTTTACCCACTGGTGTTAAATCCCCCGTAAGACCCATAGATAAACCAACAGTAAAGAATGCTGATAAAGCTTCAAACATAATTACTTCAAAAGGAGCTTTTTCTGTAACCATTAAACAAATAATAAGAAAAAATACACCTACCAATGAGATGATTGTTATGGCAATGGCCTTTAGAATTATGTGATATGAAATCCTGCGCTTAAATACACTAACCTCACCTCTACCCTTTACCAGAGCATATATTACTAGTATAAGAACTGCAAATGTGGTCACCTTAATCCCACCTGCAGTCCCTCCTGTTCCACCACCTATTAGCATTAATACCATTGTCATTAGAATGCTAGGGGAAGTCATCTCTCCAATTTCAATTGTACTAAAACCTGCCGAACGGGGTGTTAAACCCTGAAAATAAGCTCCTAATAGCTTTTCCGTTAATGATAGCTCGCCTAGTGTTTTAGGGTTATTGGATTCAAATAGTAAAATTGTAAGTATTCCTATAATCCCCAGTATAACAGAAAAAGTAATAACTATCTTACTGTGAAGTGCTAATTTTTTAAACCTACCCTTATGAGCTAATAGATCCATTATAACGTAATAACCTAAACCACCAGTTATAAAAAGAAAGGTAATAGTCAAGTTTACCACCAAGTCACCTGTATATTGGTGCAAACTGTTTTCAAACAAATCAAATCCCGCATTAGCAAAACTAGATACAGCATGAAAAACAGCGTAATAAGCCCCTTGGGTCACTCCCATAGTTGGATACCACTTTAAAAATAGAATAATAGCTGCTATACCCTCTACTATTAAAGCAAAAGATACTATAGAAATTGTCAATTTTAAAATTCCCGCTTGAGTTAAATGATTTAGAGAACTCTGCAACACCATTCGTTGCCTCAGACTAATGTTTTTCCCTAGAATTATGGCATAAAGGGTGGTCACTGTCATAAACCCTAACGCACCTATCTGAAACAATACCATTATTATTACTTGACCAAATACCGTGAACGTTTCGCCAGTATTCACCACTACTAGACCAGTAATAGCTGTTGCTGAAGTTGCTGTGAATAAGGCATCAACTAGTGCTAGTCTTTCCTCACCTTGAACTGCAAAAGGAAGTTGTAGCAGAAAAGTACCTATGGCAATCAGCATTAGATAACCTATTGCCAACACCTGGGGAGGACTAAGTTCTACTCGCTTTAGCTTTTCCACTAAAGATAACACCTCTATTACCTGATTTTAAACATCATCGTTTTATAGCATACTTTATCTTAAATAAAAAAAAGGACGGTTGTTATTAACAACCTCCCCCTTTTTACACTTTACTACGCGTTAATTTTTGCTTTAGCAACTTCTGTCAATTCAGCAAAAGCCTTGCTGTCATTAACTGCTAGCTCAGCAAGTATCTTTCTGTCAATATCTACTCCAGCTAGTTTAAGACCATTGATAAACTTGCTGTATGACAATCCGTTAGTTCTCGCAGCTGCATTGATTCTTGCAATCCACAGCTTGCGGAATTCTCTTTTTCTAGTCTTTCTGTGTATATATGAATAAGCCATAGACTTAAGCACTTGCTCATTAGCAGGTCTAAATAGCTTAGACTTTGAGCCACGATATCCTTTTGCCAACTTCAATATTTTCTTATGTCTTTTACGGGCTGTTACACCTCTTTTTACTCTAGGCATTATTGTTTACCTCCTTTTGCAATAATATTATGGTAGCAACTTTGCTATTCTCTTGTAATCACCTTCGCTGATTAGGCCAGCTTTTCTAAAATTTCTCTTTCTCTTAGCAGATTTCTTTTCTAAGATATGATTGGCAAACGCCTTAGAGCGTTTAATCTTTCCAGATGCAGTCTTTTTAAAACGCTTTGCAGCACCTTTGTGAGTCTTCATCTTCGGCATATCATTTGCCTCCTTCCAACTTAGTCTGATTTTGGCGCCAAAATCATTATCATATTTCTTCCTTCAACTTTTGGATAGCGCTCTACAGCAGCAATATCCTTTAACTGTAACGCCAATTTGTTACACAGTTCTCTACCTATATCGGCGTGAGAGATTTCTCTCCCTCTAAACATAATAGTCACTTTGACTTTATCGCCACTTTTGAGGAATTTTTCAGCATTTTTTGCTTTTACTTGGAAGTCATGCTCTTCAATACTAGGTCTTAGCTTTACTTCTTTCACATTAATAACTTTTTGCTTCTTCTTAGCGTCTCGGTCTCTCTTACTTTGCTCGTATTTGTGCTTACCGTAGTCCATAACTCTACATACTGGCGGTTTGGCACTAGGAGATACTTCTACCAAGTCTAGGTTTTTCTCCTGAGCGATTCTTAAGCCTTCTTTTGAAGTCACTATTCCCAACTGTTCCCCATCGTTGCTAATGAGACGAATCTCTTTTGCACGAATTTGTTCGTTAATACGTGCTTCTTTACTAATAATTTTTCACCTCCATTGAATTATACCACCCAGCACTATATGCACACAAAAAGCGGGTGGAAACAAACTCCACCCGCTCTAAAGCCTACTTTAGCAAAAACATAAAGTAATAACATTGCGCTTTAAGTATTAACCTTATCAGTCGGCCTTTGCCACCATAAGGTGAGAAGCGGATGGCTTCTGCTTTATTGTCCTATTAATTTCACTTATTAAAAGTTATCACATTAGCTTATAAAAGTCAAGGATTACTTCTTATTTTTTATCTCTTCAACTATTTTCACAGTAAAAGCAGCAAGTTCTTCTGGACCTAAGTCCCCTTCTGCCCGCTTCCTAACTGCCACTGTTTCATTTTGCTCTTCCTTTTCTCCTACGACTAATAAGTAAGGGATTTTTTGTAGTTGCCCCTCTCTAATCTTATAGCCGATTTTCTCACTTCTGCTGTCCACTTCTACACGAACTCCAGCATGTTCCAATTTTTTAGCTACTTTATGAGCGTAATCAGCAAACTTATCAGTAATCGGCAACACCTTTACTTGCACTGGAGATAACCATGTGGGAAAAGCTCCTGCAAAGTGCTCTGTCAAAATACCGATAAATCGCTCAATACTACCAAAGACAACTCTGTGAATCATTACAGGGCGGTGTTTGTTTCCATCTTCACCAATGTAGTTTAGATCAAACTTTTCAGGCATTAAGAAGTCCAACTGAATTGTACCGCACTGCCAGGTTCTATCTAAACAATCCTTTAGGTGAAAATCTATTTTGGGTCCATAAAATGCCCCGTCACCTTCATTAATGATATAATCCATTTCCTTTTCTTCCAGCGCTTCCTTCAAAGCAGTTGTTGCCTTATCCCAAATTTCATTAGATCCCATGGCTTTTTCTGGCTTAGTAGAAAGTTCCACATGATACTCAAATCCAAAGACCTTGTAAAAGTAATCCACTAAATCTATTACATTTTTAATCTCATCTTTTATTTGAGATGGTAGCATAAATATATGAGCATCATCCTGTGTGAAACAGCGCACTCGCATTAGTCCATGTAATGCACCAGATAGCTCATGTCTATGAACTAAACCCAATTCGCCCATTCGCAAAGGCAAGTCCCGATAACTGTGCATTTTAGATCTATAAACTAGCATTCCACCAGGACAATTCATTGGCTTAACCGCAAAATCCTGTTCGTCAATTTGGGTAAAATACATGTTTTCTTGATAGTGCTCCCAATGCCCAGAGGTTTCCCACAATGTTCTGTTTAGTATAATTGGAGACTTGATCTCCTGATAGTCAGCTTTTTCATGTTCTTCTCGCCAAAATGCTTCTAACTCATTGCGCAATGTCATGCCCTTGGGAAAGAAAAAGGGAAATCCAGGTCCTTCTTCCATAATTGTAAATAATTCTAGTTGTTGTCCCAGTTTGCGGTGATCCCTCTTTTTAGCTTCCTCAAGCTTCTCCAAATACTCTTCTAGTGTCTTTTTCTTTGGAAATGAGGTTCCATAAATCCGCTGAAGCATTTTATTCTTCTCATCACCGCGCCAATATGCTCCTGCTACACTAGTTAACTTGACCGCCTTTACTTTACTTGTATCTGGCACGTGAGGTCCAGCACATAAATCTACAAACTCACCTTGTGTGTATACGCTGATAACTTCATCTTCAGGTAGATCTTTAACCAATTCTAACTTGTATTCTTCTCCTCGCTCAGCAAACAACTCTAAAGCAGCTTCTCTGCTCAGCTCTTTTCTCTGGTAAGCCAGCTTGTCCTTAATTATATTATTCATTTCCTTTTCGATGTTGTCTAAATCCTCTGGAGTAAACTTGTGCTCAGAGTCAAAATCGTAATAAAACCCACCTTTAATGGCCGGCCCAATCCCTAACTTTGTGCCAGGAAAAAGTTTTTGTACTGCTTGCGCTAAAATATGTGAACTACTATGTCTATAAACATCTTGTCCCTCTTCATCATCAAAAGATAGAATTTCTAGCTCTCCACCCTCTTCTAAAGGACAGTGTAAATCTACTAGCTTTCCATCTATTTTTCCCACTACTGCTTCTTTAGCTAACCTTTTGCTAATAGTCTCTGCAATCTGATATATAGTTGTACCCTTTGGATAATCCTTTTCGCTACCATCCTTTAATCTTACTACTACTTTTTCTTCCATTTTATCTATTCCTCCTTCTATAAAGTTAATATTTCTCTTTAATACTCACTCATTCTCAGTATTTCATTATCACCTAACAGTGGGTCAGCCTCAGGAACTGG
>NZ_JBNPXS010000056.1:0-13773 GCF_050433185.1 Desulfitispora alkaliphila | reverse complement strand
AATTGGTTATTTTGTGGTGATTTAATTATATTACAGTTGGATCCACTATGGATTTTTTTATTAGTTCAACTTCATTTTACAATGAAGCAATTTATAGAAAAACTCAAAAATGGTGAAGAGTTATAAATTAAATTGGAGTTGATTAAATATGACCATTTATGATGGAAGGGCTAGACAAATTATACAAGTTGACGGAAAAGAATATCATGTTTTTTCTCAGTTGTCTGAAGGAGAATATGTTATCTACAGAAACTTTATGATTTCTCGAGGGGCAAAAATGATTTGTATGTACAAATTGGGGGTAACTAAGATAGCCTTGCAAATTAATAAGCATAAAAAGGAATTCAAGCCGCCAGTTTGGCTATTTGATCAGGGTTTAGCTATGGTGGTTGACATGATTAAAAAGGATGACTTTAGCAAAGAGTCGGGAGTTATAACTAGCCATGAGATGAGCAAAGGAGAATTTAATTGGGAAAAATTGGAGCCACTTAGTTTAACAGAGGAGTATACCGTTTAAAAATGGGACTCTTTATCAATTGAGACCTAATGCATAAACTGAATATAAATTATAAAACTTAGAAAGGGATTTACTATATGAGCATAGTTTCAGTAGAAAACATTACCAAGAGTTATGGGGAAAAAGTACTTTTTGATAACCTTTCACTGACAATTAGGTCAGGGGAAAAAATTGGCCTTATTGGAGTCAATGGTACAGGGAAATCCAGTTTGTTAAAAATCATAGCTGGATTAGATACAGCTGAAAAGGGAAAAGTTGTTGTTGCAGGGAACGCTACTATTGAATACCTTTCTCAAGATCAGCAATTTGAAGAAGAAATGACTGTTCTTCAACATATTTTTAGAAGTGATAAGGCCAATATGGACTTAATCAGGGATTATTCATACGTAATTGAACAGCTGCGCTTAAACCCAGAAGATCAAAAGCTACAAGAAGCTGCTATCAAGTTAAGTGAGCGAATGGATGCAGAGGATGCCTGGCAAATGGAAAGCCAGGTTAAGACTATTCTAACCAAGCTTGGGATTAATCAGTTTGATACAGAGATAGGGAAGCTATCTGGTGGACAAAAGAGAAGGGTGTTTTTAGCTGGAGCCCTAATTAGCGCACCTGACCTCTTAATCTTGGACGAGCCTACAAATCATATCGACAGTAGAACAGTATCCTGGTTAGAGCAGTATCTTATAAACTTTAAGGGTTCAGTTTTAATGGTGACTCACGACAGGTATTTCTTAGATAGGACTATAGAGTGTATAGTGGAAATAGATCGGGGCAGCATTTTTAGTTACAGCGGAAATTATACTGAGTACCTAGAACAAAAGGCTGCTAAGGAACAGCTAAATGAAGCAGTAGAGAACAAGCGGTTAAACCTTTTGCGCAATGAGTTGGAATGGGCAAAGCGAGGAGCTAAAGCTAGAACCACAAAGCAAAAGGCGAGACTGGAGCGGTTTGAAGAGCTAAAAGAAAATAAACCTAAGGAAAAACAGGGGAAAGTGGAAATTGCAGTGGGTAGCTCTCGATTGGGCAAAAAGGTAGTTGAGCTTGAAAATGTTTTCATGAGCTATGGTGATGAGAAGATAATAACAGATTTTAATCATATATTTACCAATAAATCCCGAGTTGGAATTGTTGGGGAGAATGGAACAGGTAAGACTACGCTGTTGAACATAATAGCAGGTAATACTAAGCCCATAGATGGAAAAATTGATGTGGGGAAAACAGTTAAAGTGGGGTATTTCACCCAAGAAAATATCGACTTAGATGAAAGCATGAGAGCGATAGAGTATATTAGGGAAGAAGCGGAATATCTAAAAACGGTTGAAGGAAATACTATAAGTGCCTCGCAATTAATGGAGACTTTTCTTTTTCCTCCTGCTCAGCAATGGACCTATATCCACAAGCTTTCAGGAGGAGAGAAGCGAAGACTATACTTGCTGAGAATACTGATGGGTGCCCCCAACCTATTACTCTTAGATGAGCCCACAAATGATCTAGACGTGCAGACATTGACTGTGCTAGAGGATTATTTGGAGAAGTTTACTGGGGCAGTCGTAGTGGTATCTCATGACCGTTACTTTCTAGATAAGGTGGCTACAGAGATATTTTCTATAAAAAGAGGAGGGGCTATTGAGAAGTATATCGGTAACTTTAGTGAGTATCAGCAACTGCAAAGCCAAATGGAAAAGCCTAAAGTGGGGGATAATAAGGTTAGTAAGGGTAAAGACAAGGGCAACAGACAAAAGGAGAAAAAGGTTAAACTGACTTTTAAGGAGCAAAAGGAGTACCAAGAGATAGAAGCGGTAATAACTAAAACAGAAGAAGAATTACAGAAAGTCAATCAAGAAATTAATGAAACTGCCAGTGACTACGAAAGGTTACAACAGCTTGTGGAGAGGCAGAAGGAAATAGAAGAACAATTAGAGTACTTATTAGAGCGCTGGGCATATCTCAGTGAAAAAGCAGAGAAAAGGTGATACCGTGTCAGATAAAGTTCAATTAATTGCAACAGCTACATTTGGCCTTGAAGCCATAGTAGCTCAGGAAGTAAAAGATTTAGGATATGAAGATGTGGAAGTAGAAAATGGGAAAGTTACCTTTACCGCTGACTGGATGGCTGTTTGTAGGACAAACTTGTGGTTGAGAACAGCAGATAGAGTAAGACTCAAGGTGGGCTCCTTTAAAGCCACCACTTTTGATGAGTTGTTTGAAAAGACAAAGGCACTTCCTTGGGCAGAAATTATACCTGAAAACGCTCAGTTTCCTGTTGAGGGGAAGTCTATTAAGTCGGAGCTATTCAGTGTACCTGATTGCCAAGCTATAGTAAAAAAAGCTGTGGTAGAGAGTATGAAAAAAAAGTATTCAGTGCAGTGGTTTGAGGAAAAGGGACCATTATACAAAATTGAGGTCGCCTTGTTAAAGGATGAAGTCACTTTAACCATAGATACTACTGGACCTGGGCTTCATAAACGGGGATATCGAGAGTTAACTAGTGAAGCACCGCTCAAAGAAACCTTAGCAGCAGCGCTGATAATATTATCTCGATGGCACCCTGATACAACGTTAATTGACCCCTTTTGCGGGTCTGGAACTATCCCTATTGAAGCCGCTTTGATTGGTCAAAATATAGCCCCGGGGATGAATAGAGAGTTTGTGGCCGAGGAATGGCCTAATATCTCAAAGCAAATGTGGCAGGAGGCTAGGCGGGAAACTCACGACTTAGCACAATATGATCGGGAATTAGACATTAGGGGAACTGATATAGATGAGAAGGTTTTAAAATTGGCCAGATGCAATGCAGAAGAGGCAATGGTTGATCAATTAGTTCACTTGCAGCAAATGCCCATGAGTGAACTGCAAACTAAGAAAAAATACGGGAAAATTATATGCAATCCTCCTTATGGAGAAAGGTTAGGGGAAAAGGAGGAGGTAGATCGACTTTACCGGGAAATGGGGAAGGTGTTCACTAAGTTAGACACGTGGTCATATTACATCATTACCTCCCACCCAGAATTTGAAGCTCTTTTTGGGAAACAAGCATCAAAAAAGAGAAAATTGTATAATGGCAGAATTAAGGTAGACTACTACCAATATTTTGGACCTAGGCCCCCTAAGAGTAAGAGCTAGTACAATGCTAGCTCTTTTTTAAAGAATTTAATTAATAAAGAGAGGACTTGTCCTCTCTTTATTCTTTTTGAAGAAATTGTGACATATATAGTTCCTTTGTCCTATTGCAAAGCTATATCTAGTGTGTTTTAATGTTATAGAAGGGAACAACTCCTATATATAGTGTAACGAGGTGATGGTTATAAGGTGCCCAAGCTGTAAGAAACAGGACACTAGGGTAATAGAATCAAGGTCTTCAGATGATGGTAGTGCAATTAGAAGGAGACGCAAGTGCCCCAGGTGTGAGAAGAGATTTACCACTTATGAACGCATCGAGGACCAAGTGGTTATTAAGACGGATGGTTCAAAAGAAGCATTTAATAGGGATAAAATATTAAACGGAATATTAAAGGCTTGTGAGAAGCGAAAGGTAGACCCTGAAGCTATTGAAGCAACAGTAGATTGGGTGGAAGATAGGCTGAGAGCTGAGTTTGAAAAAGAGGTTCCAGTGGAGGCAATTGGTCAACTGGTAATGGACAAGCTAAAGGAATTAGACGAAGTAGCTTATGTTCGCTTCGCCTCAGTATACAAGCGTTTTGAAGCAGCGTCAGATTTTGCTGAGTTGAGCAATAAGCTAAAAGATATATAAACAACGAAAAGGAGAGGTACCATGATTGAACGCATCCAAAAGAGAGATGGGCGCTACAAAGTATTTCGACAGGAGAAAATAGCTGATGCTATTTATAAAGCTCTAGTGAGTCTGCCCTTTAAGGCGAGGCAAGAGGCTACTAATGGGGTAGATGAAAGAGATATTGTGGCAAAGTGGGCTGAAGAAGTAACTAGTGAGCTCAAAGCTAACACCACCGCAACTACAGTAGGAATAGAAAAAGTGCAAGATACCGTAGAAAAAGTACTTATGAGACATTCCTATGAATTGGCCAAGGCTTATATGCTTTATCGAGATACTCGGAATAAGGTGAGAGAAAAAAGTACGAGGCTGATGAAAGCTTACTACGGTATTACCTTTAGTGAAGCAGAGGATAGCAATGATAAGCGAGAGAATGCCAATGTCAACGGGAATACTGCCATGGGTACCATGTTGCAATACGGTTCTACTGGTGCTAAGGAATTTAATATGATTCACGTGCTTAATCCCGAGCATGCCAAGCTACATAATGAAGGGGATTTGCATATACATGATATGGACTTCTTAACACTTACATTAACATGCTGCCAAATAGATCCACTGAAGTTATTCCCCAATGGCTTTGGTACCGGCCATGGTTTCTTGCGAGAGCCTCAGGATATAATGAGCTATACAGCGCTTGCAGCTATAGCTATTCAGGCAAATCAAAATGATCAACACGGTGGACAGTCTATTCCTAATTTTGACCATGGAATGGCCCCAGGTGTTAGAAAGACATACGTACGTACATATAAAAGCAACTTAGCTAAGAGTATAGAGCTACTATTAGAGGTAGAGCCAGTAATATCACAAGCAATAGTAGAAATTGCTGTAGCTGAAGCAATAACAGATCAAATGCAGCCAAAACTAGATACAGTTCCAGAGTATCTTGCTAAGGAAAAGGAAGCATTTTTGAAAATAATAGCTGACTGGGAGCAATACAGTGCGGATATCTTGGCTGGGAGCAAAAAAATACTAGATAAGTTACCTTCTAGATTGGATGTTGTAGAGGGAGCACTAGAAGAAGCGTTAGAAAAAACAAAGGCAAATGTGACAAGCATAAGTGAAGAAGAATGTAGAAAGCTCTTTGATAGAGCTCAGCAATCAGCGGGCAGAAATGCTACTAGAGAAACAGAGCGCTCTACCTTCCAAGCTATGGAGGCCTTTATTCACAATCTAAATACAATGCACTCTAGAGCTGGTGCTCAGGTGCCATTTAGTAGCGTGAACTTTGGAACAGACACAACTCCTGAGGGTAGGTTAGTTACAAAAAGCCTGCTGTTAGCTCAGGAACAGGGTCTAGGTAATGGGGAAAACCCTATCTTCCCGATTCTAATATTTAAAGTAAAAACAGGAGTTAACTATAATCAAGAAGACCCAAATTACGATTTATTTAAGTTGGCAATCCATGTTAGTTCTAAGCGACTTTTCCCTAACTTTTCCTTTCAAGATGCTAGTTTTAATAAACCTTATAGTAGTAAAGGGATGGAATCAGAAGTAGCTTATATGGGATGCCGTACTAGAGTAATTGGCAATGCTTACGACCCAGAGCAAGAAGTAACGGCTGGTCGGGGGAACTTGAGCTTTACAAGCTTAAACTTACCTAGAATAGCACTAGAGAGCAAGGGAGATGTGGATAAATTCTTCCTGGGGTTAGATGAAAAAATTGACGCTATAATAGAACAATTGCTAGAGCGGTTCGAAATCCAGGCCCGGAGAAAGGTTAAGAATATGCCATTTTTAATGGGGCAGGGGATATGGTTGGATTCAGATAAGCTGCAATGGAACGACGAAGTTAGAGAAGTAATTAAACACGGCACTCTGTCTATGGGCTTTATCGGCTTAGCTGAAAGCTTAATAGCCTTAATTGGCAAGCATCATGGGGAAGCAGAAGAAGCGCAGAAGTTAGGGATAAAAATAGTTAGTCATATGAGAGAGCGCTTAGATCAAGAGTCTCAAAAGCGCAAATTAAATTTCACCTTGATAGCATCACCTGCAGAGGGATTAGCGGGTAGATTTACTAAAATGGATAAGGAACGGTTTGGGGTTATACCAGGAGTAACAGATAAAGACTATTACACTAACTCTTTTCACGTGCCAGTATGGTATGGAATAACAGCATTTGATAAAATAAAGGTAGAGGCACCTTACCATAAGTATACAAATGCAGGACATATTACCTATATCGAGTTAGATGGTCAAGCCTCCAAAAACGTAGAGGCCTTTGAAGCAGTAATTAAAGCTATGTATGAAAGTGATATCGGGTATGGCTCTATTAATCACCCTGTAGATCGAGACCCAGTGTGTGGCTATACAGGTATTATTAAGGATGAGTGCCCTAACCACAATTGTCGCCGTAAAGAAGGAGAAGCATCTCCTATAACAGGTAAAGGTGAAGGGATTAACTTCGAGCGAATTAGGAGAATAACTGGTTATTTGGTGGGAGACTTGAAAACCAGATGGAATGATGCTAAGCTCGCAGAAGAAAAGGATAGAATAAAGCATAGTTGTTAAAGGAGGGGATTAAAGTGAAAATGAGGCTGGCATCAAATTGCACCCATGACAGTATAGTTGATGGCACTGGACTGAGAATGGTGGTCTGGGCTCAGGGATGTAAGCATAACTGTCCCGGATGTCATAATCCAGAAACTCACTCCTTTAACGGGGGAATTGAGGTATATACAGAAGAAATATTAGCTGAGTTTGACAGTAATCCCCTACTGACAGGCATAACATTATCCGGTGGAGATCCTTTTGAACAAGCAGAGGCGTGCGCTATTTTGGCTCGAGAAGTGGTTAAACGGGGCAAAGATGTATGGACTTATACCGGTTACACCATAGAAGAAATATTGAAGTTAAAGAAAAACGGTTGGTTGGAACTGCTTTACTATACGGATGTGTTGGTGGATGGGCCATATATAGAGCAAGAGAAAAATCTGCAATTAGATTTTAGGGGCTCAGCAAATCAACGCCTGGTAGATGTCAAAAGAGAAGTTCTTCCGAACTTGCTTCGAGAAAACTTAAAACTAGCATAATACTTACTAACCATAAGTCCGGCCCATGGCCGGACTTAATTAAAATCCTTTATTGCAAAGTTGGAGTTGTGAAAATGGAAAAGGCGAAAGAAGCAATTTGGACAAAACAATTTGTATTAATAAGCGCTATCAATTTTATTTTATTCATAGCGTTTCAAATTTTACTACCAACATTACCTATGTATGCAGAAAGCATAGGGGGAGGAGAGCTGATTGCTGGATTAGTGATAGGTATATTCACTATTGCGGCTGTATTAGTGCGCCCCTATGCAGGTATGCTAGCCGACCTCAAGGGAAGAAAAATTGTATTGCTATTTGGTCTGGCAATTTTCATACTATCAGCTATTTCCTATACATGGGCAATCACCTTATGGGCGCTGCTACTATTGCGCGTTGTGCACGGAATAGGTTGGGCTGCAGCTACAACGGGAGTAGGAACAATAGCTGCAGATATTGTTCCAGCCTCTCGACGCGGAGAAGGTATGGGTTATTACGGTATGTGGATAAATGTTTCATTGGCTTTTTCGCCTGCGTTGGGGATATTTATTGTCAATTCCTATGGCTTTGAGACACTTTTTCTCGCATCTACAGCTCTGGCAACTGTAGGAATGTTATTAGCAGTGAAATTTAAATACAAAGATATCTCGCAACAAGAGATAAAAAGAGAGGGCAAAGCAAAACCTAAGATAATTGAACCGACCTCCTTTAAAACTAGTGCTGTTTTATTTTTTCTAACATTTATTTATGGTGGCGTGGTCACATTTATTGCCCTTTATGCAGTTTCAATGGGGATAGAAGAGGTGGGGCTTTTCTTTACTGTAATGGCCATGCTTATGATAATAGCGAGGCCAATAGCGGGGAGATTATCAGATAATTACGGTGCAGACGTGGTTGTAATTCCCGGTCTTTTAATCGTGGCAGTTTCTATGTTGGTATTGGGGTTAGCCACTAACTTACACTACTTTATTATTGCAGCCGCACTATTGGGAGTGGGATTTGGCTCAGTACAGCCTAGCTTACAAGCTCTAACCATTCAGCTTGCACCTGCGAGTAGAAGGGGAGCTGCCAATGCAACATTTTTTTCAGCATTTGACTTAGGAATAGGATCAGGAGCAATTATCTTGGGAATAGTAGTAAGTGTGGTCGGTTACTCATATATGTATATTATATCAAGTATAGCGGCCATAATTGGTCTGGGTATATATCTTTTTGCATTAAAAGGCGATTCGAAAAAAAAGATTGCAAGTCCTTAAGAAGATGATATAATGATTACGAAAGACGATGTTGGCTAGAAATTATATGTCAATTCTGAAAATCATACCATTTTAGGGGGTCGAGATGGTTGGGGTCTTTGAACTTGCTCGAGTGCAATTGTTGTGGACGCAATTTTAGAGCGAATAAAGGAGCTATGCTCTTTGGAGAAGAGCATAGGTGTGAAAAATGTGACCGCAGCTTAGTTATACCAAAAGGAGAAAAGCCTAAGCACAAATGCAGCTGTAGTGGGGAGTATAAACAAGAAATAATACCTCGATGTCCTCACTGTAATTCACGTAACAATAAAGTTAGGGAAGTAATAGCGATTTTATAATTTCACCAAACGCCACCTTTTGCCATAAAATATTATAGGCAAAAAAAGGGTGGTGTTTTTTATGTGGACAAATGACTTTGATTGGATGAGAAATAGTCAAAAGTTAGATTCAAATTTAAAAAAGAATATTATGAAGAGCTATTCGAATATGCGCGGGGTTCCATGTTTTTTACAAAAATTGTGGTTTAAACAAAATAATAAACGGACCAAGTTTAAAGTATTGTTGACTGTGGATGAAAGGTCAAGTACCAAAGAAAAAGAAGAGTTAGAAAAATATATTTGTGATAAGGGTTGTAAAATAGAGAGAAAATATAAAAACTTGGATTTTTATAAGGCTGATTTAAACATTGATGCAATCAAAGGTCTTATAGATAAAAAACAAATTGTGAAAATTTGCGAAGATCAAAAATTCAAGGCATTATTGGATGTAGCTGTTCCTACAATAGGATCTCCGTTACTATGGCAACAGAAAATAACAGGTAAGGGCATTAATGTAGCAGTTTTAGATACTGGAGTATACTCTCATCCAGACTTGACCAACCCCAAAAATCGCTTAATTGGTTGGGTGGACTTAGTGAAGGGAAAGAATAGGCCCTATGATGATAATGGGCACGGCACTCATGTGGCTGGTTGTATTGCTGGGAATGGAGCCGCATCAGATGGTAAGTACCGGGGACCAGCATATGATGCAAATATAATCGGCATAAAGGTACTAAATAAATTGGGATCTGGTAGTTTATCAACTGTAGTTGAGGGAATAGATTGGTGTCTCGATCAGGGAAGAGAAATTGATATCATGTGCTTATCCTTGGGTGCACCAGCAACATTAAACTCCAATGAAGATCCAGTTTGTATAGCAGTGAAGAAGGCCTGGGAAAAGGGGATAGTTGTATGTGTTGCCGCAGGCAATGAAGGTCCAGCTAGTAGAACAGTGGGAACTCCCGGTATTCAAGCTGATGTAATAACAGTAGGAGCAACTGATGATAATAACACGGAAGATCGATCAGACGATGTAATAGCAGATTACTCAAGTCGAGGGCCAACTATAGAAGGGATAATTAAACCGAATTTAGTAGCTCCAGGTACTGGAATTATTTCGTTACACTCGCCTAGGGCATTTGTAGGTAAAAAAATTATGCGGGAAAGTCGGGTCGGCAACTGGTACATTGAAATGTCTGGAACTTCCATGGCCACTCCTATAGTGGCGGGAGTAGCGGCTAAAATTTTAGCAATTAGACCAGATTATTCCCCAGATCAGGTGAAAAAGACGTTATTGGAGTTAACAGAAAACATGGGAGTTGGACCAAATCAACAGGGACGAGGATATCTGAATCTAACATCAGAAATTGATGATATGTTGCTAGAAGTCACTAAAAAAGATATAGTATAACTTGAGGTGATAAAGATTGAAGACATTACTTGTGGCACTTAACTCTAGTTTTATCCACTCCTCCTTGGCGGTTAGATATTTATCTAGTTACTGTAAAAGTGAATTTGAAATAGAAATCTTAGAAGCTACAGTAAACGCTCACCAAGAAGATTTGTTGGGAAAGATATACTTGCAAAAAGCTGATTTAGTGGCTTTTAGTTGTTATATTTGGAACATAGAGCTTGTTTTGAAAATAGCACAGGATCTGAAAAAAGTAGCTCCAGCAACAAAGATATTGCTTGGAGGACCTGAAGTTTCATTTGATGGAGAAGAGACTTTAGCACAGCATGAATACATCGACTACATAATAACTGGAGAAGGAGAAAAGAGCTTTTACACTCTTTTACACGCGTTGAAAAAGGGTGAAAATTATCACCGGTTAATGCAAGTAGGAGGACTTGTATGGAGGAATAAGGGACGAATACTAAGCAACCCAGTTGGAGAGGCTTTAGAATTATCTAGCCTCTCCGCCCCTTATTATGGAGATCTGAAATATTTGGAGAACAAGATTGTATACTTTGAGGCATCACGAGGATGCCCGTTTAATTGTAGCTATTGTCTTTCTTCAGCTACTACAGGAGTAAGGTTTTTTTCAATGGAAAAAGTGAAGGAGCAGTTAGGATTGCTGATAGCTGCCCGAGTTAAACAAGTAAAATTTGTAGATAGAACCTTCAATGCCAACAAAGAATTTGCTATGGAGGTATGGAGATTTTTAGTGGATAATGCTGAAGGAGACATTAATTTTCACTTTGAAATTAGTGCAGACCTGTTAGATCAAGAGAGTATTGAATTTCTTAAAGGTATTCCAAAAGGACTCTTTCAATTCGAGATTGGAGTTCAATCTACCAACAAAGATACATTAGGTGAGATAAATCGAGGAGTGAAATTTGACAAATTAACAGAAAGCGTAAAGAGACTGCGAGAACAGCGAAATATTCACTTGCATTTAGACTTAATAGCTGGTTTGCCAGAAGAAAATTATGAATCATTTGCTCAGTCTTTTAATGACGTGATTGCACTAAAACCGGATATGCTTCAGCAGGGATTCTTAAAAATGTTAAAGGGCTCAGCTATTAGAGAAAATGCGAAAGAATATAGCTATAAATTTAAGCAATACCCTCCCTATGAAGTGTTATCCAACAGGGATATGAGCTATGAAGAATTATTGAACTTACATCGTATTGAAGAAGTATTAGTTAAATACTACAATTCACGCCTTTTTGAATACAGTCTAGAACATCTTATGTTTTATAGGGAGTATTGGGACAGCCCTTTTGAGTTTTTTCAGGGATTGGCCCAATATTGGCTTGATAAAGGACACTTCGATCGAGGGATAAAGCAGGGAAATCTTTATGAAATACTTCTGGCATATTGTGAAGCAAACAATATAAAAGATATGGGATTTAAAGAATTGTTGAAGCTAGACTTTTTGCTTAGTCAAAGGGTTAAGCAGTTACCCCATTGGTGTGAACAAATATCTCTGGTAGGATTAAAAGAGAAGATCAATAAAATAAAAAAAGAACACCAACTATTAGCAAGCCAAGATGTTCAATTTCAAGTTTTTAGCAGTGAAATAGTACCCATACTTACTAAAAAGGATAGAAAAGGAAAATGGGTAATTGTAAAGTTGGATTATAGGGAGAAAGTAATATCTGGCAAAGCATCATGGGAAATAATCGAATATCTATAAATGACTATCATAGCTGACTTTTCGAAGTCAGCTTTTTTTATTTTGGAAACAAATTGGTTTTAAATCCAAGAAGTGGCTAGTGTATTAAAAATTAAAGGGGGAAAAATTTTAATAGCGGTCGATAAGGAGGAGTAGAAAATGAAATACAAAATTATAACAGTAATTGGAGTATTGGGCTTGATGGTTCTCGGAGTTGCAGGGTTTCACTTTACTTCACAACCTAGTTTTTGTTCAAATTGCCATTCTATATCCCCTTTAGTTGATAGTTGGGAAAACTCAGTTCATCAGAACGTAAGTTGTATGGCGTGTCATGCAGAACCTGGGTTTACTGGCGCTGTGGAACGGAAAGCCAATGGATTAAGAGAACTTTATGTACACGTGACAAACCCAGAAGCGGTACCACAGGCGCAATCAGATACGTGGGAGTTCTCGCAGCGGTGCTTAGATTGTCATGAGGATGTACAAGAACAAAGTCCATTGTCCCATAACCAAAAGCACTTTGATTTGGAAATACCTTGTGTAACATGTCATGAAGGAGTTGACCATCCAGAACCAGGTGAATCGGGTAAAGCAACTAGAGAAAGTTGTGTTCAATGTCATGGCACGACTTTTCAGTAATCTAATAAAATATAGTAATAGGAGTGGTTGAATTGAATCTTACTAAGAAGTTTAGTACGTTACTAATAGTGATTATGATAGCAGGAATAATTGTAGGATGTCCAGCGCGGAAACCGGAACAGGAACCTGCACCACAAGAGCCTGAAAGAATTATTGTTCCAGAGGTATCACGGATATTCTTTGAAGAAATTCCTTTAGAGGAAGGTCCTAGAATGGCAAGACAACTGGTGAATAATAACAGGGAAGGTGAAATGACAGTCTGGTTTGTAGAAGAAAATGAGTATTGGGTATTAGCTCACACTGAAGACAATGCTTTGGGCCAATTGGAAGTAGTAGAGGTGCTTCAGAGAATACCAGATGTAAATAGATCACTTATTGAAGTTAGGTTTGTACGAGGTGAAGCTGGTGAAGTAGTGGAAGAAGATGAAGAGGAAGAGAATAATGAGGAAAATGGAAATAACGATGATGGGGTTATGTTAATTAGACTAGATCTGAATAATGAACCTCATGGGGTAGCATTTTTGATAGGTGCTGAGCTTGAAGAAGATTTAGAGAGCGAGGTTGCCAACGAAAATGGTGAGGGACAACAGAGACAACAAGGGGGTCAACAAGCTCAGCAACAACAGCAACAACAGCAACAACCTGCTCCAAGAAATGAAACTAGAGAAAGGCAGGAGAGACAACAGGATGTTACTCAAACAGTAGAGTTGCAAGAGCCTAGCCCCAATAAAGCAGTTAGTGGCGAAATTACAGTAAGGGGAAGGGGACGTGTACAAGGGGATAAAGTAAAAGTAAGACTTTGCGATGAAAACGGTCAGTCTTTAATAGAAAATACCACTACTATTTCTGCTGCTTATCCCCAAATGGGGAGCTTTGACACAAAACTGACATACACTTCCACTCAAGGAGAAGGAAAAAAGGGTAAAATTGAAGTAATTTCACCTGCTAGTGAGGAAGTGTTGGCAGCAGTTCCGGTAGTGATTAAATAAAGGGAAGGGCGAAAGCCCTTCTCGTTTTTGTATGTGTGCCCGGCACGGGCGGTAACTTGGCGGTGAAAGTCCGCTGTGGGCTTGGTAGTGGGAACCACTAGCCAATGACAAGGGTGTCCATCG
>NZ_JBNPXS010000055.1:0-14631 GCF_050433185.1 Desulfitispora alkaliphila | reverse complement strand
AGCTTTTGAAGAAGAAATACGTACTTTGCTATATGAATAAACCATCCATAATATTACAGTTGGAAAATTAGTTCAATTTGCTATTGCAATTTAGGTTTTCTATAAATTTGTTTAAATCTTCTTTCTTAACTCGCCAGTGGCGACCAATTTTAAATGCTTTAATTTTTTCTTCCTTTACTAGCTTATATGTTGTTATTTCGCTAATTTGAAGGTATTTAGCTACTTGTGAAATAGTCATGATTTCTTTGTCCATTTAGGTTAAACTCCCTTCTAAAACTCTTTAAATTATATTATAGCATAGTTTATTTGTTTTGATAGGAGTAAATAAATCTGCTTTATGCTCAGCTATAATAGATTATATTTAGATAGATAATTTTATATTAGATGTTTTACTTGGAATTTATGATAGACAAAATGAACGCTTAGAATTGTTTCAAGGGGATGATAAGCGAGAGCTTGTACCACTAAATGGACAAGGACTTTCTGACCCAATAGCTAAAAGCTTATTGAGCGAAGATCATTATAAACAGCTGCAAGATGATATTGAGCTATTAGATATTGCGGGAGATCCCTTTGATGTGGACAAGATAAATCAAGGGCTGCTTACACCTATATTTTTTGGGAGTGCCCTTACCAATTTTGGAGTGCAAACCTTTTTAGATGAGTTCTTAAAATTAGCCCCTGCACCTACACCTAGGAAAAGCGATTTGGGTTTAATAGATCCTACAGATAGTGAATTTTCTGGGTTTATCTTTAAGATCCAAGCAAACATGAACCCAGCTCACCGAGATCGGATAGCTTTTTTGCGAATCTGCTCAGGTAAGTTTGAGCGCAATATGAGTGTAAATCATGTACGGGTGGGCAAAAATATTAAACTAACCCAACCGCAACAATTTTTGGCTCAAGACCGCCATATTATCGAAGAGGCTTATCCAGGAGACATTATTGGCCTTTTTGACCCAGGAATTTTTCGCATTGGAGATACACTGACAAGTAACAGCTCTTTTCAATTTGAAAAATTACCTCAGTTTACCCCGGAACACTTTGCCAGGGTTACAACAAAAAATGCTTTCAAACAAAAGCAATTTTACAAGGGACTACACCAGTTAGCTGAGGAAGGAGCAGTACAAATATACAAGACCTTTTTGCGGGGCTCTGAAGATATTATCTTAGGGGTTATTGGCGAGCTCCAATTCGAGATATTTGAACACAGGCTTAAAGGTGAATACGGAGTTGATTTAATCTTCGAACGGTTACCACATGAGATTGCACGCTGGATAAAAAGTGATAAAAAGATAGATCCACTGAAATTAGACAGTTATGGTTGCCTCTATGTAAAAGATAAGGATGACAATCTAGTAGCACTATTTGAAAGTGATTTTGGCTTGCGCAGACTTCTAGATAAGTATCCCAACTTTAGCTTTCAGACCATTAATGGAGAAGATGCTAGTGAGGATATAACTTATTTTAGAAAATAAAAAAATCCAGATGAGCAAAAACGCATCATCCAGACTTAAGTACATAAGTTATATTCAATTGTTATATTATTGGTGGAGGCGGCGGGAATCGAACCCGCGTCCGAAGGAGTACCCACAAGAGCTTCTCCGAGCGCAGTCTGCATTTTAGGTTTCGCCTTTATGCCGCCCACAGACAGGCTGCGTCAAGGCTAGCCCAGTTATTTTCCCCAGTGGTTACTGAGCAGTTGCCACTGAGTATCCTGCTTAGTTTGTCATCCGTTACCTCACCGCAGGAGCAGAGGTAGGGATGTTAGCTGCTTTATGCAGCTAAGGCTAAATTATTATCTTCAGCGTTTAATTATTTTTCCACCGTTTTACGGGCTAATGGAACCCCGGCTCGCTACTCATGCTCATACTTCCCCCGTCGAGACCAGTGCGCCCCCATGAATTAAACCATTTTCTGCTTTTCTCTAAACGCCTTGGCAATTTCTCGCTTTGCGTCTCGGTCTGCTATATCTCGGCGCTTATCATGGAGCTTCTTTCCTCGAGCCAGTGCTAACTCAAGTTTAGCTCTACCATACTTAAAGTACACCTTCAAGGGTACTAAAGTTAATCCCTTTTGTTGAATCTTGCCTATCAACTTGTTGATTTCTGCCTTATTCAGCAACAGCTTTCTCGGCCTAGTGGGATCATGGTTGTTAATGTTTCCCTGTTCATAATGACTTATATGCATATTATGAAGCCATGCTTCTCCCTTGTCAATACGAGCAAAGCTATCCCTCAGATTAGCCTTGCCTGCACGCAAAGATTTGACCTCTGTTCCCTTTAACACTAGGCCAGCTTCATAAGTTTCCTCGATTGCATAATCGTGTCTAGCTTTTCTGTTGTCTGTAACAATCTTCTTGTCAGCCATATGGTATCCACCTCAGAAAAATTAGCCCTTTTGCAAATGCAACTTAGTCATCTACAAAAGGGTTATTCGTGTCATGCACTGTATAGTATATTATAACATATGGACTATATGTGTCAACAGGAACAATTTACACTAATTCAAAATCAATTTGTCTAGCCTCTTTATCCACTTTAACTACTTGAATTTCTACTCTATCGCCCAATTTGTAGATTTTGTTAGTGTGTTGCCCCACAAATGCCATTAACTCTTCAACGAATTCATAGTAGTCATCTGCCATGGCGGATACGTGCACTAGCCCTTCCACGCTGTTATCTAACTCTATAAACATTCCAAAGGGAAGCACCGATGAAATAATTCCATCGAATTTTTCTCCCAGGTGCCTTTCCATAAACTCTACCTTCTTCATATCTACACTTTCTCGTTCAGCTTCTTCTGCTACTCTCTCTCTAATTGAAGTCTGATCAGCAAAGTTATCCATCTTTTTGAACCATGTTGGCATTTTACCTCGGGCCTCTTTGTTCTCCCAGCTTTCTCTCAAAACTCTATGCACTATCAAATCCGAGTAACGTCTAATAGGCGAGGTGAAATGGGTATAGTATTTTGCTGCTAGCCCAAAATGACCTAGGCAAGTTGAGGCATAACGGGCATGCATCATAGATCTCAACATCACCGTGTTTATAATTCGCTCCTGAGGCCTTCCAGCTACTTTTTCTACAATTTCCTGATAGGACTTAGGATGAATTTCATTGCCCACACCTTTGATGTGATAGCCGAAGTTATGCATAAACTCATTCAATGTTTCGACCTTACCTTCGTCTGGCTCTTCGTGCACCCTATAAATACCGGGCTTGTCCAACCAGTAGATATGCTCTGCCACCGTCTCATTGGCAACTAGCATAAATTCCTCAATAATCTTTTCCGCAATAGAGCGCTCTACCTTAATTATTTCTGCCGCTTTACCCTGATCGTCTAATTTAACTTTACTCTCGGGAAATTCAAAGTCAATAGCTCCCCTATTAATTCGTCTTTGCTTCAGGATTAAAGCCAACTGTTCCATCATCTCAAAGCTTTCTACTAGCTCACCATACTCTTCTCTAACCTCTTTATCCTTATCTACTAGAATCTTTTTCACTGCCGTATAAGTCATTCGCCTATCTATGTGGATAACCGATGGGAAAATCTCATAATTAACAACTTGGCCCTTTTGATCTATTTCCATTTGACAAGATACAGCCATTCTATCCTCGCCTGAATTCAAACTGCAAATACCATTTGACAACTTAGAAGGCAACATGGGTATCACTCGGTCAACTAAATAGACACTATTACCCCGCTTATATGCTTCATTGTCTAGCTCACTTCCAGGTTCCACGTAATATGAAACATCGGCAATATGAACACCTAGGGAGTAATTGCCGTTTTCCAGTACTTTAACGTTAACAGCATCGTCCAAGTCCTTGGCATCCTCTCCATCGATGGTAACCATTTGAACATCCCGCAAATCCTTTCTGTTTTCATAAGCTTCAGGTGCGGGCTCAAAGGATATCTGATTCACTTCCTCCATCACTTCTTGGGGAAAGTCCTCAGGCAACTTGTACTTTTTTATAATAGCTAGAATATCTACTCCTGGGTCCCCCGCTTTTCCAAGAACCATTGTCACTTTACCTTCTGGGTTTCTTCTGCTCTCAGGCCATTTTGTTATTTCTGCTACGACCTTATCACCACTATTAGCTCCACCTATTTCCCCTTTGGGAATATAAATATCCTGATATATGCGTTGGTCATCTGGGACTACAAATCCAAAGTTACCGTTTTGCTCAAAGCTCCCTACTACTTGCTTGTTAGCTCGCTCTAAAATTCGGATAACTTCGCCTTCGCGTCTGTTATCTTTTCCTTGTTTTCGATTTAATCGCACCATAATGCGGTCATTGTGCATAGCTCCATTGGAATCCTCTAAAGCTATATATACATCCTGTTCTTCAGCATTATCGGGAATTAAAAAACCAAATCCTTTATTGTGTCCTTGCAGTCTGCCTACTACTAGCCCCATTTTTTCAGGCAAGCCGTACTTTTTTTTGCGAGTTAAAATAACATCGCCTCGCTTTTCCATTTCTGCTAGTAGTTTTAAAAATTCCCCTATTTGCTCCGTGTCCTCTAACTCCATTGCCTCAACAAATTCTTCAGCTGTTAAGGGTTTATATGCTACTTCACGCATAAATGCGAATATTTCTTCTCTTTCAGCCACGTAAAATCACCTCTTTTTTTGTAATAGCTTAACCATTTTGTGAAGATTCTACACTACAGTTCTATTTGAAAAGATATTCCCTGTATAGCTTTTAGACACATTTTCATAACTTCCAATTATCACCTCTATTTTTACTAATAAATTTAATGATTTCTGTAGCCACTAGCTCTCGCTCAACATCAATTGTAGCCAAGTGACCCGACCGCTTCAACCAAATAAGTTGTTTCTTTTCTGTTCCCACTTTATTAAATATGTAATCTCCGCTTTTAGGGACCACCACTGGATCTATCTCACTTTGAATTACTAGTGTTGGCAAATCAATCCTTGAAAACTCTCCCTTTGTCTTTTTTATAAGATTAACTAAACTGGCAACACAGCTTAGGGGAATCTGAAAATAAGTAAAGCGGTCATTATCCTTATTCAGAGCCTCATCTTTACTGGATATTTTTTTTCGATAGTAGGGCTTAAAGTATTGGGCCACTGGAGTTAAGTAGCTCTTCTTATCTTGAAGGTAGATTGGAGCACAAATGCTAACAACACCTTTTAGTTTTACCTCCTTATTGATAGCGGCTGCGCGCAAACTCAAAAGCCCCCCCATGGAGAGACCTATCACAAATACTTCTTCACATTCTTCTGCCAAATACTCTATCCCTTTGCGTACAGACTCATACCAATGCTGCCAATTAGATTCCTTCATAGCCTCAGGTGTTTCACCATGCCCAGCTAGTAGCACTCCATACACAGTATAGCCTTGGTCATTAAGAGCTTCACCTAAATACCTCATTTCAGCCGGGGATCCTGTAAAACCGTGGACTAAGAGGCAACCTATGCCATTACCGGCAAAGTAAAATGGCTCTTTGCTTTTGTACTCTATTTTCACTTTTATCACCACTTTATGTAATACTTTCCTCTTACTATATATATTAAAGTTTATAGAAGGATTTTGCAAATTAAAAAAGCACTGCGCAAGTTTTTTGCGCAGTGCTTTTTTAATTACATAAATAGAGGTGCAAATACTAGTGATACAATTGTCATTAACTTAATCAAGATATTAATTGAAGGACCTGATGTATCCTTGAATGGATCCCCTACTGTATCACCGGATACAGCTGCAGCGTGTGCAGGTGAACCTTTTCCTCCATATTGTCCTGTTTCGATGTACTTCTTAGCGTTATCCCAAGCCCCACCAGCATTTGCCATCATAATAGCTAGTAAGAAACCTGTTACTAAAGCTCCTGCTAACATACCACCTAGTGCTTCTTTGCCAATTACTAATCCCACAAAAATCGGAGCTGCAACCGCCAATAGACCAGGTACTACCATTTCTCTCAGAGCAGCAGCCGTACTGATACTAACACACCTAGCGTAATCGGGCTTACCCGTACCATCCATTACACCTTTAATTTCTCTAAATTGACGTCTTACCTCTTCAATCATGTCACCAGCAGCTCTTCCCACAGCATTCATTGTCAACGCTGAGAATAAAAATGGTAACATACCACCAATAAATAATCCTGCTACAACTGTGGGCTGCATAATGTCGATTGCAGTAATTCCTGCAGCTTGGGTATAAGCTGAGAACAGAGCCAACGCAGTCAAAGCTGCTGAACCGATAGCAAAACCCTTCCCAATGGCAGCTGTTGTATTACCAACGGAGTCCAAACCATCAGTAATTTCTCGTACCTTAGGGTCTAACCCAGCCATCTCTGCTATACCACCTGCATTGTCAGCAATAGGCCCATAGGCATCAACTGCAACCGTCATTCCAGTTGTAGAAAGCATTCCAACAGCCGCTAAGGCAATGCCATATAAACCTGCAAAGTGATATGCAAGTAAAATTGCACTTACTATAACTATTACTGGCCCTACAGTAGAAATCATTCCTACCGCTACTCCGGCAATAGTATTTGTTGCTGATCCAGTTTGAGATGCTTTTGCGATATCTTTAACGGGTTTGTAGTGATCTGAAGTGTAGTATTCTGTGAGTTGTCCTATAATAATTCCTGCCACAAGGCCTGCAACAGTTGCGATGAAAGCTCCTAACCAGAAGGGCATAGATGAACCAACAGCCAATCCCTCCGGAGCAACTTCCGGGAGAAAGCTTCGAGTGATAAAGAAAATTGCTGCTAAAGATAATATTCCAGCTACATATGTACCTGTGTGAAGTGCTTTTCCTGCATCGGCTCCCTCTTTCGTTTTGACGAAAAATGTCCCAATAATGGATGCTATAATTCCTGCACCTGCAATCATTAGCGGTACCATAGTACCTTCTGCCATACCTACTGATGCTGCTATAGCAATAGCTGCTATAATTGAGCCCACATAAGATTCAAATAAGTCGGCTCCCATCCCAGCCACATCACCAACGTTATCACCCACATTATCGGCAATAACTGCAGGGTTTCTGGGATCATCTTCAGGTATACCTGCTTCCACCTTACCCACCAAGTCTGCTCCTACATCGGCGGCTTTGGTGTAAATTCCGCCTCCAACACGGCCAAAAAGTGCGATAGAACTGGCTCCCAGTGCAAAGCCATTAATAATCTGAGGATTGTCAAACAGCAAGTTTACAATTCCCAGTCCCAACAGACCAAGACCTACCACTGCCATTCCCATTACTGCTCCACCTGAGAAGGCAATACCTAGAGCCTGGTTTGCACTAGTACGTGCAGCATTAGCAGTCCTTACATTTGCTTTAGTGGCAACTTTCATACCTATGAAGCCTGCGCCACCAGAGCAAAGTGCCCCCAAAACAAAAGCCAATGCTGTATAAGGTTGCATGCTTTCTTCTCCTGTAGAAACCGATCCAGCTATAAAAATGATCACTGCCAAAACTACTACAAAAATAGCTAGGGTTCGGTACTGACGACTCAGAAATGCCATTGCCCCTTCAGAAATCGCGTTGGCTATTTCCTTCATGCGATCAGTTCCCTGTTCTGCACTGTTTACCCTTGCTGACAACACAAAGGCAAAAATTAGTGCAATCACACCTGCCACTGGTGCAACAAATGTTAAATCCATCCTCATTACCTCCTTGTTGATAGCCTTATGTATTTAATTATAATATTAAAACTCGGTGCTCTTATATTTTTGGATATAAAAGCACCGAGGAGCAGTCACACTTATATTAGGGAGGTTGTTAGAGTTATAAGTAAAAATAGCGCAGCTAGAACTATTGTAGCCTTGCCCAATACATCATCAAGACCCTTTTTCTTGCCGAAAAATTGCTCAGCACCACCGGCAATACTACCAAGTCCCGCACTCTTTCCAGATTGCATAAGTACTGTTGCTATAAGCCCTAGTGACACTATTACTTGAAATATTATCAACAATGTTTTCACCCTATCACACCTCCTACGTAAAATCATGACTACATTTTAACACATTAGACGAAGGAGTACAACTATTTTTCCATTTCCTGCAATGTAGTTATCTGAAAATTAGATTATTTGTTCAAGTTGTAGAAAACATCCTTGCCCAAGTACATTGCTAGGAAGTCTAGCTCATCTTCAATTCTCAATAATTGATTGTATTTTGCCACTCGATCACTTCTAGACGGAGCTCCAGTTTTAATCTGACCAGCATTAGTAGCCACTGCTAAATCTGCAATTGTTGAGTCCTCTGTTTCACCAGAGCGATGTGAAATTACCGCAGTATATCCAGCTCGCTTAGCCATTTCAATAGCATCCAAAGTTTCTGTTAGGGTACCAATCTGATTAACCTTAATTAAAATAGCGTTAGCTGTATCTGTTTCGATGCCTTTTTTCAATTTTTCAGTGTTGGTAACAAAAAGGTCATCGCCAACTAGTTGGATTTTTTTACCCAGCTTGTCAGTGATAAGCTTCCAGCCATCCCAGTCGTTTTCATCCAGTCCATCCTCAATTGATACGATAGGATATTTTTCAACCAAGTCCGCATAAAAGTTCACTAACTCTTCAGAAGTAAAACTCTTGCCCTCTCCCTCAAATTCATACTTGCCATCTTTATATAATTCTGTAGCAGCAACATCTAGCGCCAATAACACATCTGTGCCCGCACTATAACCTGCTTTTTCAACTGCTTCTAAAATTACATCTAGCGCTTCTGCATTAGAGCTTAAGTTTGGTGCAAAACCACCCTCGTCACCTACAGCAGTATTCAGGCCTTTGCCTTGTAATACTTTTTTTAGATTGTGGAAGATTTCAGCTCCCATACGCAGACCCTCTTTAAAAGTTTGAGCACCAACAGGCATAACCATAAACTCTTGGATATCCACATTATTATCGGCGTGCTCACCACCATTTAAGATATTCATCATTGGAACTGGCAATTGCTTTGCATTAACTCCACCTAAGTACTGGTACAGAGGCAACCCAAGTTCTGCTGCTGCCGCTTTTGCCACAGCCAAAGATACACCTAAGATAGCATTTGCTCCTAGTTTACCCTTATTGTGAGTACCGTCAAGTTCAATCATAACTCTATCTATTCCTATTTGGTCAGTAGCGTCAAAACCGATTATGTCTGGTGCTATCACCTTGTTTACGTTGTCTACTGCCTTTTGTACACCTTTACCTAAATATCTGTCCTTATCTCCATCTCTTAACTCCACTGCCTCATAGGCACCTGTAGAAGCTCCTGAAGGTACGCAGGCTCTTTCCACAACACCACTTTCAAGTACTACTTCTACTTCCACTGTTGGGTTTCCTCTTGAATCAAGTATTTCTCTAGCATAAACTTCACTGATGATAGTCAATGTTATTCCTCCTCAGTAATTATATTAGTACCAGTCATTTCTGCTGGCTTATCTATTTCTAGCATCGCTAATAGGGTAGGTGCAATATCTTCTAAAGCTCGACCTTGCTTTAACCTGCCACTTCTAAGTTTTTCACTCACCAATATCATAGGAACCACATTGCTAGTATGAGCAGTATGAGGCTTCTCTTCTACACCTACCATCTGCTCTGCATTGCCATGGTCCGCAGTCAATAAGGCATTGCCCCCAAGCTCAAGAACTTTGTCTATTACTTTACCCAGACACTGGTCTACCACTTCTACCGCTTTTACTGCAGCGTCAAAATCCCCAGTATGACCTACCATGTCTGGATTAGCATAGTTTAACACTATAACGTCAAATTCACCCTTATCTAGCTCTTTAATAACTCTCTCAGTAACCTCAGGTGCGCTCATTTCGGGCTTCATGTCATAAGTGGCCACACTAGGTGAGGGAATAAGAACTCTCTCTTCACCAGGTTCAGCTTTTTCCACGCCACCGTTAAAAAAGAAAGTCACATGGGCATATTTCTCTGTCTCGGCAATGCGAAGCTGTTTTAGTTCATTTTTGCTCAAAACTTGCCCAAAGGTGTTCTCTAAGACCTGGGGTGGAAAGGCCACCGGTGCGGCAATAGTTGCATCATATTGAGTAAAGCAACAGTAACTCACATCAACTGGCTTTTTACGCTTAAATCCTTCAAACTCCTTATCTACAAAGCAGCGTGTAATTTGTCGCGCTCTATCAGCCCTGAAGTTAAAAAATATAACGCCATCTCCATCGTTAATTGAAGCTACAGGGTTTTCTTTTTCATCAGTAACTACAATGGGCTTCACAAATTCATCTGTTACATCTTGTGCATATGAATTTTCAACAGCTGCTACAGGGTCTACAGCCTTTTCTCCTTCAGCTACAACTAAAGCGTTATATGCTAATTCTGAACGCTCCCAGCGTTTATCCCTATCCATAGCGTAATATCGCCCTATCACTGTAGCCAATTTTCCGCATTTAATTTCCTGGCATTTAGCATCCACTTGCTCAATATAACCTTTGCCAGTTCTCGGTCCCACATCGCGACCATCTAAGAATGCGTGTATATAAACTTTTTCAATCCCCTTCTCTTTAGCCATCTCTAAAAGCGCATATAGATGCTCAATATGACTATGGACTCCGCCGTCAGATAACAGGCCCATTAAGTGCAGCGAGGAGTTCTTTTGCTTTACTTGATCCATTACTTTTAGTAGTTGTTCATTTTCACTAAACTCTCCAGTTTTGATTGCTTTACTGATTCGAGTTAGTTCCTGGTATACTACTCTTCCAGCACCTATATTTAAATGCCCTACCTCAGAGTTCCCCATTTGCCCTTGAGGCAAACCTACTCTTTCACCAGAGGCAACCAGAGTTGTATTAGGGTAGCTGTTCCAGAGCCGTTCCCAATTAGGCGTGGATGCTGCAGCTATGGCATTTCCCTTTTTTGCGTCTTCCATTCCATATCCATCTAATATCATTAGCATTAACGGTTTTTTGTTCACTAAAACCACCTCAAAACTTGACTATTTGTGCAAAAGAATCCGGCTCTAAGCTAGCCCCACCTACTAGAGCTCCGTCAATATTAGGCTGCTCCATTAACTCTTTAACATTTGCTGATTTCACGCTACCTCCATATTGAATTCTTACTTGCTGTGCCGTTTCGCTTCCAAACCCTTCTTCAATCAACTTTCTAATATAAGCACATACTTCTTCAGCCTGCTGCGAAGTAGCTGTTTTGCCAGTTCCTATAGCCCAAACCGGCTCATAGGCAATTACCGTTTTTGCCATCTCCTCAGACGTCAGACCAGCAAAACCTACCTCAAACTGTTGTTTAATAACTGCTTCAGTTTTGCCTTGTTCTCGATCTTCCAATTGCTCACCAATGCAAGCTATGGGTGTTAAGTTGGCTTTAAGTGCTGCTTTTAGCTTTTTGTTCACAGCCTCATCAGTTTCTGCAAAATATTGACGTCGCTCTGAATGCCCTAAGACCACATATTTACAGTCTATGCTTTTAAGCATTCCAGGAGCAACTTCCCCTGTAAATGCTCCACTATCTTCCCAGTGCATATTTTGAGCAGCTATCCTTATATTAGTATTTGCAGTAACACTAATAAGGTGCCCAAGGGTTGTGAACGGCGCACATAATACTACTTCCACGTTGTCTATATCGCTAATTTGGGGCTGGAAGGATTTAACGAAGTCCTCAGCCTCCACATTGTTTTTATGCATTTTCCAGTTTCCAGCTATAATTGGTTTTCTCACATTATCACTCCTTGTCAGTTAAAGCATCCACACCGGGGAGCACCTTTCCTTCTAGAAACTCTAATGATGCTCCTCCCCCTGTAGATATATGGGAAATCTGCTCTGCTACTCCCATCTTCTCCACTGCAGCAACAGAGTCGCCACCGCCTACAATTGATGTTGCCTTAGATTCCGCTAGTGCCTTGGCTACACTCTCTGTTCCCTTGGCAAATACGTCCATCTCAAAAACGCCCATAGGCCCATTCCACACTACTGTTTTTGCCTGACTAACGGCGTTTGCATAGGCTTGAGCTGTTTCTACTCCTATATCTAAGGCCATCCACTCTTCAGGAACCTGGGTTGCTTCTACATTTTTGTGTTCACTGTCAGCTTTAAACTCTTTGGCCACCACCAAATCTGTTGGCAACATGAGTTTTACTCCCTGAGTCTCTGCTTTATTGATAAGTGACATAGCAAGCTCCACTTTATCAGCCTCTACTAGTGATTTGCCTAATTGATAGTCCTTGGCCTTTAGGAAAGTGTTTGCCATACCTCCGCCTATAATAAGCGTGTCTACTTTGCCCAATAAGTTTTCTATTACACTGATTTTATCAGAGACTTTTGCTCCCCCGATAATTGCCACAAAGGGGCGCTCAGGGTTACTTAAAGCTTTACCCATAATGCTAATTTCTTTTTCCATTAATAACCCGCAAGCACTGGTTAAATACTCAGTTACACCGGCAGTAGATGCATGAGCTCTATGGGCAGCTCCAAAAGCATCATTTACATAGTAGTCTGCCAGACCAGCTAGTTCCTTTGAAAATTGTGGGTCATTTTTTTCCTCTTCTGGGTTAAAGCGAGTATTTTCTAAAATCAGCACTTGTCCTGTTTCCATCTTTTCTACAGCTTCTTTTGCATCAGAACCAATGCAGTCGTCGGCTTTTAAGACTTCTAAACCTAGTAAATCTGCTAATCTCTTAGCTACTGGATCTAGTCTTAGGTCCTCTACTACTTTGCCCTTTGGCCTACCTAAGTGAGACATTAAAATTACTTTAGCACCATTGTCAGCTAAGTGCTTGATTGTAGGCAGTGCTGCTCTAATTCTCGTGTCATCTGTTATCTCTTTGCTTTCGTTGAGGGGGACATTAAAGTCCACCCTCACTAAGACCTTCTTACCTGCTACATCTAAATCTGAAACTGTAAGCTTATTCATTTAGGATAACCTCTCTCCAACATACTTAACTAAGTCAACCACTCTGTTAGAATATCCCCACTCGTTATCGTACCAAGATACTACCTTTACCATGTTTCCTTCCATTACCATAGTAGATAGGGCATCTACAATTGAAGAGTTAGGATTGCCATTGTAATCCATAGATACTAATGGTAATTCAGAATAAGCTAACACACCCTTAAGTTCACTTTGAGCTTGCTCTTTTAATACGTTGTTTACCTCTTCTACTGATACTTCTTTTTCCACTTCTACTACTAAATCCACAACAGAAACATTTGGAGTTGGAACTCTCATGGCAAATCCATTAAGCTTTCCTTTAAGTTCAGGTAGTACTAATGCAACAGCCTTAGCAGCTCCTGTTGTAGTTGGGATAATTGACATTCCAGCTGCTCTCGCTCTGCGCAAGTCCTTGTGTGCTTGGTCTAAAACCCTCTGATCATTAGTAAAGCTATGTACAGTAGTCATTAGACCTTTCTTTATACCAAACTTGTCATTTAATACTTTAGCAACTGGAGCTAAACAGTTTGTAGTACACGATGCATTTGAAATTACATGATGATTTGCTGCATCATATTTTTCTTCGTTTACCCCCATTACTATAGTAATATCTTCTTTCTTAGCTGGAGCAGAAATTATCACTTTCTTGGCTCCTGCATCTATGTGAGCTTTTGCCTTTTCTGCATCAGTAAAGAAACCGGTTGATTCTACTACTACATCTACACCTAAGTCACCCCAAGGTAGGTTTCCAGGCTCTCTTTCAGCTAGAACTTTTATATTTTTATCGTCAACCTTAATGTTATCGCCATCTACTTCCACTTCTCCATTGAAAATCCCATGAATTGAATCGTACTTAAATAGATGAGCGTTAGCCTCCGGGCTAGCCAAATCGTTAATTGCAACAACCTCTACTTCTGAATTTTCTAAGGCTGCTCTTAATACTAATCTTCCAATCCTTCCAAATCCATTAATACCTACTTTAATTGCCATTTTCACATTCCCCTTTCTTTGGATATCCATATTTGTTATTCAACATCAACTATTTAATTCCTCTTATTAGTGTAGGGAGATTAAATAACTCTTCAATGTCACAGATTAAGAAGTGCCACCTCCTATAAGTACTTAAACTGATTAGCTTTATTATTTGCTTGCATCAATAGATTATTCTATTTTTGTTTAGCATCCACAAGAGGGACCACCTTCGTCCCACAGGGTCGTTTTTTGTCTTTCGCTTTTTTCTTCAACATTATACCCTGGAATTCCTGCTTATACTTAGTATTTTTGCAAGCAAATGAAAAAATGACCCTAGCATATCACACAATTAAGGGTCATTTATAAATATTACTATGCAAATCTATAATTTCTAATTAGTTTTCTCTATACATTTCTTTTTACTTCTGGGACATTTAGGGATAAAGTCATTTTCCTCAAGCTTTTCATAGCGCTTCTCCATATGAGATATAATTTTATTACCTTTTTCTTTAGATATTACTCCATACTCTACATACTTATTAACCATTTCCCTTTTCTTTGAAAGAATATCCTTGTGGAGCGTAGTCTTATTATTTGTTATTTTTCTCAAGACTATGTTAGTAATATAATGTGTGATTTACACAACTTTTACATTCTCTTTAAAATATTCATAAAGTACATATGAGTAGGTTTTGCTATTTTGAGACTTTTGCAAAATAAGCTTTTTGCTTAAAAGTTGACTTTACCAATCAGCTGATCTTGCTAGTTTGACTTGAATAAAGTAAAGATTTCACT
>NZ_JBNPXS010000054.1:0-15313 GCF_050433185.1 Desulfitispora alkaliphila | reverse complement strand
CAATTAACTTAATGAACCGCCAAGTACCGAACGGTATGCTTGGTGGTGTGAGAGGACGGTAGATAAAATAATTATCTACCTCCTACTCGATAAAAAAAAAGATGTTATACTATAATTAAAACCTATAAAAATAGGGGTGATGCCCGTGGAGAAAATTTTACTTATAGATGATGAAAAGCTGTTGGTTAAGGGTTTGAAAAAGAGCTTGGAGCAGGAAGGATATGAAGTGAAAGCGGTATACGACGGGAGAACTGCTCTAACTGAATTTCAGCAGGGAAGCTATGACTTGATTGTGTTGGACTTAATGTTACCGGAACTAGATGGTCTTACAGTATGTCGTGAGATCAGAGCGAGCTCTCAGGTTCCAATTATTATGTTAACAGCCAAGGGTGAAGATGTAGATAAGATAATTGGACTGGAGATGGGGGCCGATGACTATCTATCTAAGCCCTTCAATACTAGGGAGCTTTTGGCTAGGATCAAAGCTATTTTGCGTAGATATAAAAACCTAGGGCAAAGAGAAGAGAAAAACGAGCTGTCTTTTGGTAAATTAAAGATTGATTTGGCAAAACATCGAATTTACGTGGATGACAAAGAAGTAAATCTCACTGCTAAAGAGTATGACATACTATTACTATTGGTAAAGCATCCAGGGAGAATTTACTCCAGGAATCAATTATTAGAACAGATATGGGGTTATGATTATATTGGTGAAGATCGAACTGTAGATGTTCACGTGCGGAGACTACGAGAAAAAGTGGAAGAAAATCCAGGTAAACCTTCGTATATTTTAACAAAATGGGGTGTGGGCTATTATTTCAATCAGGAGGAACACTAATGCGTATTAACATGGGCTTCAAATTAGGATTAATCTATTTAATCCTCATAGCTATTGCAATAATAACGCTAGGAACCCTTGTGATTTCATACTTTGAAGAAACATTCTTAGAAGAAAAGCGCAACACCTTACTGATTCATGCAAATGTTGTAGCTAATCAAAGTGTTCCATACTTAAGAGAAGGAGATTACCATTACTTGAGCTTTATTGCACGCAGTACTAGTGAACAAACTGGCTTTAGAATTATTGTTGCAGATAAAGAGAAAAACATTGTGGCAGATTCAGCCATAGGTTTAGAGCAGAAGCGTTTGGACAATCCTCAAGTAGTTAATGCCCTTGAGGGTAAGACCTCTGGTTCACCTTATTACTTTTCCCGGGTAGGACATGTGTATTACCTGGCGGTCCCTATAGTTTCCGGCAAAGAAATTTTAGGGATTGCATTTATATCTGCTGACATAAACAACATTTACCAACAGCTTAGTATTATTAGGGACAGGTTTATATACTTTGGAATTTCTGTGGGAGCAGTTGCCTTTATTATAAGCTTAATGCTATCTAAGTTACTAACGGTGCCTTTAGAGCGTTTAGGTCAGGGAGTAAAGAGGATGGAGGCAGGGCAATATGGATACCAGGTTGATCCCAAGGGAAGTTTTGAAATTAAAGAGTTGGGAAGAGCTTTTAATCAGATGAGCAACAAAATTAAGCTTGAAGATGAAATTAGAAAGCAGTTTGTAGCCAACGCATCCCATGAATTGAAATCACCATTGGCAGCAATAAAAGCCCTTTTAGAATCTGTAACGAATAGGTCTCTTAAGGATGAAGAAGTGGTAGAGTTGTTGGCAGACCTAAATGGTGAAGTGGATCGCTTGAGCAAGCTAGTGGAAGACCTTTTAGCTCTTAGTCAGATTGAAAGCGGCAATATGATTAAACTAGAAGAGGTTGCAGTGGGGGAAATAGTCTGGGAAGCTGTTCACAGATTGGAACCATTAGCCCAGCAAAAGAGAATTGAGCTAAGAGTTATAGGGGACTCTGATATATACTGGAATTTAGATGGAAAAATGATGTTGCGAGCAATCTACAATATTTTAGATAATGGTATTAAATACTCACCTACTGGAACTGAAGTGGTGTTTGATTATGGATTAATAGAAGAAAGCCAGAGTCTATACTTCAGTGTGAAAGACAGGGGTGAAGGAATACCGTTAGAGGAACGAGAAAAAATCTTTCAGCGATTTTATAGAATAGATAGAGCTCGAAGCAGAGATACTGGAGGCTCAGGGCTAGGCTTAGCATTAACACAAGAAATTGTAAACTTGCATAAGGGCAGGATTCAAGTGGGTGAGGGAGAAAATAACAGAGGAGCAGAATTTTTAATTATTATTCCGCCATCTTAACAGATTTGTAACATTTATTAAAAGTAATGTAAATATTAGTGGTTATAATAAAGTCAAGAAAGATAAAGGGGGTATAAAATAATGAAGAAAAAAATATTAATTATGTCTGTATTTGTGTTGGTTGCCGGTTTATTTTTAATGGGATGTGTAGGAGGTAGCAGTACTGAACCTGAGGGGCAGGATAATGAACAAGTTGACCCAGTAGATCCTAACCCTGAGCAGGAGCAGGTGGAGGTAACACTATACTTTTCGGATAGCGACGCTATGTTTCTGTTGCCAGAAGAAAGAGTAGTGGTAAAGGACAATAGGGTTTTAGCAGAAATAATGGTAGCAGAATTAATTGTAGGTCCTGAGGAAGAAGGGCGGAATAGAACATTGCCAGAAGAAACAGAGTTGTTGTCACTGGAAACTGCTGATGGTATAGCTTATGTAAACTTCTCAGAAACAGCGGTAACAAATCACTGGGGTGGCTCAGCAGGGGAAACCATGACTGTATTTTCTGTTGTTAATACGCTAGCTCAGCTTCCAGAGGTTGAAAGTGTTCAATTTTTAATCAACGGCGAGAAACATGAAGATATCTGGGGACATTTTTATTATCTAGAACCGATTGAACCGGATCCAGAATTAATTGGAGGCGAGTAACAGCTCAAAGGAGAGACTTGATGTGTGGAGAATATTGTTTATAGTAACTATAGCTGGTGTTTTGATCCTTTCAGGGTGCCATAGTAATGCAGAGAGGGAAGAGCTTGAAGGATTTAATCGCCCTAAATATGATGAATTAGATTCAGAGCTACAGCAATGGATTAATCGCTCTCAAGAGCTCTATGCAGTGCAAGAGCGAGAATACGAGGGAAATAGGTACTTACTACTAACAATGGGTGAAGACAGAGGCTACCAGGTTGAAGTAGAAGAGGCAGTTGCTAGGGAAGAGGAATTAAAGATTATGGTGAATGTAGTGGAGCCTGGCCCTGGCCAAACAGCTGATGACAATGAAATGGAGCCAGCTTATGATTTGATTGTCTTAGGTGAAGAGCAGTTGCCCTTTAATATTGTGGACCGCAATGACAAAGATAGATATTTTATGAAGTTAGTTGGCTTGGATTATGTAAAGCAACCTATCGTAGCAAGCTCTGAGTGGATTAAATTATTAAGCCCTGAGCCAAGTCAGCATTTAGATAGTAGAAAAATTAATATTTCAGGCTTGGCTAGTGTATTTGAGGGAACTGTGATGTACGAAGTTACAGACGAAACTGGAGATGTACTTACTAAAGGGTTTACCCAGGCCGCTATGGGTGATTGGGGCTATTTCGAAGAGCAGATTGAGCTAGAGAAGGAGCCCGACGGAAATCAAATATTTCTCCAGTTATACAGTGAAAGTGCTAAAGATAGCTCTAGGATGTTTACTGTAGTAGTACCATTGCTTTATTAAATTGCAAATGAAAGGTTAGCTTCTAAATATATGAAGCTAACCTTTTTTTGCGCCCGGCATGGGCGGTAGCAATCTTAATTTAAACTTAACATTATTTTTACAATACTATAACCTACAAACTAGTGCCTTTCATTTATACTTAAGTCGAATAAAAAATAAATATAAATATTTGAGGAGGTTAATTTAGATGGAAAAAGCAAGACAAATTTTCACAGGAAAGAGCATCTTTTTAGTAGCAACTATTTTAATTCTAGGCATGGTGGCATTAACTGGCTGTGGAGGTAGCAGTGAAGAACCAGCTCCTTCTGATGATGGACAAAATGGGGAGCCACAAGAGCAAACACTCAGTGGCACAATTACAATGGCTGGTTCAACTTCAGTGCAGCCCCTTTCTGAAGAGCTGGCAGCAGGATTTATGAATATTCATCCAAATACCCGGTTAGAAGTATCAGGTGGTGGATCTGGTGCTGGGGTTAGAGCTGCACAAGAGGGAGCAGCTGACCTAGGAGCATCTTCCCGTGCAATTAGGGATGATGAAACAGGAGTAAAAGATATTACAGTAGCTATTGATGGAATTGCAGTTATAACTCACCCTGACAATCCTATAAACGACATTGCTTTTGATGATATTACAAAAATATTCAATGGTGAAATTACTAACTGGTCTGAGGTTGGTGGCGATGATGCCAATATTGTAGTGGTAACACGAGAAGAGGGATCTGGAACACGTGGAGCATTTTCTGAAATAGTTTTAGGTGATGGAGAAATGGCAGCTACTGCAATTGTTCAAAACTCTACAGGTGCAGTTAGAGAATCAGTTTCTAACGATGCCAACGCTATCGGTTATGTTTCTCTAGGTGCTCTAAATGACTCCGTTCAGGCTGTTGCTGTTGATGGCGTAGAAGCAACTGTTGCTGATATTGTAGCAGGAAATTACCCTGTTGCTAGACCATTTGTTTACCTTGCTCCAGAAGATCAACCTCTAAGTGAGCTAGCACAAGCCTTTGTTGACTTTGTTCTTAGTGATGACGGGCAAGCTATCGTTGAAGAAAACGGTTTTGTCCCTGTAAACTAATTTGTAGTCAAAATAAAAAGGGTGGTGGATAACCGCCCTTTTTATTACATTAACCATTTAACAATTTATTAACAGAGGAGGGTGTTGCATGGAGCAAACAAACCCGACGCAGCACAACATCAAAGAGCAATCTTTTATTAATAATTGCACAGGATCTAATAGAGATTTTGAAGAAAAAATTGTAAAACTACTATTGCTTGCAATGGCTTTAACTTCAGTATTAGCATTAGCTCTCATTGGTTTTTTCATTTTTAAAGAAGGGATGCCTATTTTTTTAGAGTACGGTTTGTTTAATGTGATTTTTGGAACTACTTGGAACCCTACAAATCAGATTTATGGCATATTTCCAATGATAGTTGGGACAATTTTAGTTACAGCTGTTGCCTTAATTATTGGTGCTCCAATGGGTATAGCAGTAGCGGTTTTCTTAGCAGAAATAGCCCCTCAGAAATATGCTCAGATTGTTAGGCCTGCAATTGAACTACTAGCAGGTATACCTTCAGTAGTGTACGGTTTGTTTGGAATGGTAGTAATAAGAGAGATTATTTCAGCTGTGGCTAAAGGACCCTTTGGAGATATACTCCCAGCACACTATCAGACTGGATACTCGGTTCTAGCAGGTGGGATAATCTTAGCAATTATGATATTGCCAACTGTTATAAATATATCAGAAGATGCAATTAGATGTGTGCCAAAGGAATATAAAGAAGGAGCCATGGCTCTAGGAGCATCTAAGTGGCAGAATATATACACTGTAGTCGTTCCGGCAGCAAAATCTGGAATTTTAGCAGCTATTATACTAGGAATAGGTAGAGCTTTGGGAGAAACAATGGCCATAATTATGGTGGTTGGAAATACAGTGCTTATACCAGAATTAGGCTGGGAAGGGCTTTTTGCTCCTGTGAGAAGTATGACAGGAAACATTGCTTTGGAAATGGGGTATGCTGGCCCAGAGCACAGGCAAGCGCTTTTTGCTACTGGGATCGTACTATTTGTATTTATTATGTTTTTAAATTCACTTACCATGGCACTGGCTAAAAGGGGGAATAAGAGATGACAAAAGTAGAAAGAAATCAATTAATCGCATTTACTTTATTGAGCTTAGCAGCAGCTCTTACTGTAGTCATCCTTTTAGCAATCGTTTTTTATGTTCTCAGTAGAGGGCTTGGAATGATTAGTGTTGAGTTTCTTTTAGAAGAGCCAAGACGTATGGGAGCTGAGGGGGGAATTTACCCAGCAATTCTAGGCACTATTTATTTGGTAGTTCTCACTTTATTACTTGCAACTCCTTTAGGGGTGGGTGCAGCAATATATATGAACGAATATACCCTAGAGGGACCACTAAAGAAGACAATACGTTTTGCTACAGAGTCATTGGCGGGAATTCCGTCTATTGTGTACGGACTATTTGGTTTTGTTTTTTTTGTTATATTGTTAAGAGATATAACAGGTGGATGGTCGATTTTATCTGGGGCCTTAACTGGAGTAATAATGATTTTACCAGTGATTATTAGAGCCTCTGAAGAAGCACTAAAAAATGTACCAGATACTTTGAGGGAAGGTAGTTTGGCTCTGGGCACCACCCGTTGGTATACGATTAAAAAATTAATTTTACCCGTAGCTTTTCCTGGAATATTAACCAGTTTGATATTATCAATCGGCCGAGTTGTAGGTGAAACAGCAGCATTTTTACTGACTTTAGGTGGGAGTTTATTGATCCCAGCATCAGTATTTGATGGCAGTAGAACCTTGGCACTGCACTTATATATGGTAGCTATGGAGACGGGGAATATGGATGTTGCCTTTGGAGCTGGAGCGGTTCTGATTATCTTAGTACTTGTAATTAATCTTACGGCTGGATACTTGCTGAAGCGGCTAGTAAAAAGGTTCTCATAGGAGGGCAAAAAAGATGAATAAAATAAACGAACAAGTTAGCAAAAAAGTTCAGATCGATGTGGAGAATTTAGACTTATTTTACGGGCAAAATCAAGCATTAAATAATGTAACGTTACAAATATTCAACAATGAAGTTTTTGCAATTATTGGGCCCTCAGGATGTGGGAAATCGACCTTTTTGCGTACCCTTAATAGGCTTAACGATTTAATACATGGGGTTAGAATAAAGGGAAAAATAGCTATTGAGGGCCAGGATATCAATAGTCCAGAGATAGACGTAGTCCAGCTGCGCAAGGCGGTTGGAATGGTTTTTCAAAAGCCAAACCCATTTCCTATTAGTATATTTGACAATATAGCTTATGGACCAAGAGCTCATGGAATTAAGGATAAAGAAACCCTATATGGAATTGTAGAAAAATCCTTGCGGCAAGCAGTTCTGTGGGATGAAGTGAAGGAGAGACTACATGATTCAGCATTAAATTTGTCTGGTGGACAGCAACAAAGACTTTGCATCGCAAGAGTAATGTCTGTTGAGCCACAAATAATTCTCATGGATGAGCCCACATCGGCCCTAGATCCTCTAGCAACACTTAAGGTGGAAGAGCTGATACATGACTTGAAGGAGAAGTATACTATTGTAATTGTCACCCATAATATGGAGCAGGCAGCTCGGGTATCTGATAAGACCTCTTTCTTTCTCAATGGTGTTGTAGTAGAAACTGGGCCCACTGATATGATGTTTACACAGCCTAAAGAACAAAAGACCGAGGATTATATTACAGGAAGATTTGGGTAGCTTAATATAAACTTAAAATGGCAATAACGGTCATTTAATAATTATAGTTTAAAATGACATTGTAGCAGGAAAGGGGTGGGAACAATGGCTAGAGTATTAGTAGTGGATGATGAACCCCATATAGTTGAATTATTGTCCTTTAATCTAGCTTCAATGGGCTATGAAATTAGTACAGCGTATGATGGAGTTATGGCAATAGAAAAAGTGAAAATGGAAAACCCAGAGCTTATCTTATTAGATGTGATGCTGCCTAAACTAAGTGGGTTGCAAGTTTGCCAACATTTGCGCAGTAAGCTTAATTACAAAAAACCTATAATAATGATTAGCGGCAAAGGAGAAGAAGTAGATAAAATATTAGGAATAGAAATGGGAGCTAATGACTATGTTACTAAGCCTTTTAGCCCTAAAGAATTAACTGCTCGAGTAAAATCTAACTTGCGATACAATTCGTTAACTGAAGATATTAAAGAGGATGACTTTAGTAGTAAAGTATTGCAGTTTAACAGTCAAGAGAAATCATTAACGTGTCTAGGGAAAAATATACATTTAACCCCTAAGGAATATGAGTTAGCAAAACTATTGTCCAGTAATCCGGGTAAGGCATTGCGCAGGGAATATCTAATAAACTATATTTGGGGTTCTGATTATAAAGGAGATTTAAGGACACTAGATGTACACATAAGGTATTTACGTCAGAAGTTGTCTTCATGTACAGCTTGTGATATTGCCACAGTTAGAGGATATGGATATCGAATGGACTTCTATTTAGAATAACAAATTTGAGTATAAAGGATAATTATTGCCAAGTCACCTTTTATATAGATGAGTTTAACACCCTCCCAAAACAATACCTGTCAAAGTAATGACAGGTATTGTTTTGAAGAGATTGTTAAGAAAATGATAATTTTTCTTTATATGTGTGTGAGGAGGATGTATATGACAAGTAAAGATGTAATTTTTAATGTGGATAAATTAAATCTTTGGTATGGTACAAATCAAGCATTAAAGGATATATGTTTTAAGATAGAAGCTAATAAGGTTACTTCAATAATTGGCCCTTCTGGCTGTGGGAAGTCTACATTTTTAAAAGTGTTAAACAGAATGATAGATATTGTACCTGATGTTAAAATTGATGGGAAAATAGAATTTAAAGGTAAGAACATTTTCTCCGATAAAATAAATCTAATTGATTATCGGACTAATGTGGGAATGGTATTTCAAAAACCCAATCCTTTTCCCAAGTCTATTTTTGAAAATGTTGTTTATGCACCTAAAATTCACGGTATCAAAGATAAAAAGAAGCTAGGGGAAATAGCCGAGAGAAGCCTAAAGCAGGCAGCATTATGGGATGAAGTAAAGGATAGATTACATGAGTCGGGAATGAGCCTATCAGGCGGGCAGCAGCAGCGCCTTTGTATTGCCAGAGCCTTAGCAATGGAGCCAGAGGTGATACTTATGGATGAGCCAACCTCTGCCCTTGACCCCATTTCCACATTAAAAGTAGAGGAACTTATCAGGGAGCTACAAGAAAAATATCATATAATCATTGTCACTCACAATATGCAACAAGCTGCAAGAGTTTCTGACAGTACAGCTTTTTTCTTAAATGGAGAGTTAGTCGAGATCGGGGAGACAGAGACTATTTTCACAAAGCCAGCAAATCAAAAGACTGAAGATTATATTACAGGTAGGTTTGGATAAAAAAGAGATGGGAGTGACAATATTATGGTTAGAGTTAACTTTGATAATTTGCTAAAGGAGCTTCAAAAGGACATTTTGCGTATGGGTGGTTTAGTGGAAGAAATGATTACTGATGCGGTGGAGGCCTTAGCCACACAAGACTTAGAATTAGCTCAGGATGTGCTGGATAGGGATGAAACTGTCAATGAACTGGATTTGGATATTGAAGATCAATGCATGAAGTTGATTGCAACTCAGCAACCTATGGGCAAGGATCTAAGAAAAATAGGGATAGCCTTTAATATAATTAAAGATCTCGAGAGGATGGCTGATTACGCCTGCGATATTGCTAAGACCTGTAAGCGCATTGGGAAAGAACCTTTAATTAAGCCACTAATTGATATTCCGCGCATGGCTGAAATGGCAAAGTCTATGGTCTCTAAATCTCTGGACAGTTATGTAAGGGAAGATGTGGAGCTGGCAGAAGAAATAGCTGCAGATGATGATAAAGTGGATGAGCTATACAAGCAAATATTTCGCGAGCTGTTAGTAATTATGATGGAAAATCCCAAGAGTATTAATCAAGCCACCCATTTATTGTTTATAGGACGATACCTGGAGCGGGTGGCAGATCACTCTACTAACATTTGTGAAGCTGTAATTTTTTTGGTTACTGGAAAGAGGAAAGACCTCAACCCGTAATTATTAAGAACAGAGGAGGAAAAGATGTCAGAAATTTTTATCTACCTTCAATATATAGCACTAGGGCTGATTCAAGGTTTAACAGAACCGTTACCTATCTCATCTAGTGGTCACTTAGTAATAGCTCAACACTTTTGGGGTCTACATGTGCCCGACTTACATTTTGAGGTCTTTTTAAATGGTGCTTCTTTAGTTGCTGTATTTATTGTGTACAGAAGGGATATATGGGATATAGTTAAGGATTTAAGGGCTTCTGCAAAATTCATTTTTCACTTAGTAATTGCAACTTTGCCAGCAGTAGTAATTGGAGGGCTTTTCGCTGGATTTATTGGAGGAAAGCTAACCACCCTAACAACGGTTGCTGTTGCCTTAATTATCACAGGGATAGCTTTGTGGCTAGTTAGGAAGCTGTCGGGGGAAAAGAGTGAAAGAGATATGAAGTTAAAGGATGCTTTAATTATTGGATTTGCTCAAGCAATTGCTTTAGCTCCAGGCATCAGTCGCTCTGGTGCAACTGTAGTAGCTGCACTAGGAGTAGGGTTGAATAGGGAAACAGCACTTAAATTTTCTTTTTTTATGTCTATTCCAGTGGGGATAGCAGCACTTGCCTTGAAACTTCCTGAAATATATAGTGCTGTTACAGTAGGAGGAATGTGGGGGCTATATACAGTTTCATTTATAGCTGCACTTTTGTCTTCCTATTTTGTCATTAAGTTATTTATCAATCTAGTTCTTGAGGGTAAACTTATATATTTGTCAGCATACTGCATAACAGTAGCTACACTGGTATTGCTATTTAAATAGGCAATACTAGTGGCTACTGTTGTTTTTATTATCTTCCCTTTTAGCAATAGCTAAAAGTTCCTGTAAGTTTTCTTCGGCCTGTCGTACCATAGTATCCATATTTCCAGCTAATTGCTCAGTACTGGCATTGACTTGTTGGCATTGGGAAGCTACTTCTTCAATTCCTCCTGTTGTTGAATTAATGGAAGTTATGAGTTGCTTGAAGGTTTCGTCTGAGCTAGAGGCCAGTGCTGTGCACAAGTCTATTTTTTTCTGTGTTATCTCTGTTGCCTCAACAGCCTTTGTAACACCTATTTCAATAGAAGACAAGAGCTCTGTAATCATTTCCACAGATTTAGATGATTCCTCTGCTAGTTTTCTGATTTCATCCGCCACTACAGAGAAGCCCTTTCCAAATTGACCCGCACGGGCAGCCTCAATGGCTGCGTTAAGAGCTAATAGATTAGTTTGCTCAGATATAGTTTTAATTGATACAGTAAAGGGGACAATGTCTTTGGCCAGCTTTGTGAGGTTTTCAATTTCCTGCTTTTGCTCTATTCCCGTTTTCTCCATTTCTCCAATAGCCGTAAAGACTTTATCCAATATTTCCTTTTTATTTTCAGTAATTTCTCGCATTTTAATGGAATCTAATTTAGTCAATTCGGTTTGCTTACTAATTGAATTGATTGACTTGGCGATGGTAAAAACAGAGTCACTGGCTTGGTTCAAAGTGTTAAGTTGCTGCTCTGCCAGCTCTCGCTGGTTTTCATTGAGAAGCTGTAGCAGACTTTTAATATCAATTATTCCATCAAACAGCTCGTCCTTAGTGATAATTATTCTATCATGGAAGTCACTTGTCCAGCTAGTGGCTAGGCTGGCAACCTTATCTACTGGTGTCTCATAGGAAACTATCAGTGGCTTCTTATTCATAACAGATTCAAGGGTGCGGTGAGAGTAGAGAGAAACCCCGTAGCGGGAGCCAAGCAAGGCATATAAGCTGTCTTTGATAACTAAGCCCATAGGCTTACCGCTTACAGTAACCACCAGTGCATCTTGATTAGTCTTTCTGAACATATCGGCAGCCTGCTCTACTGTTGTGGAAATATCAGAAGTTAATGTGGGACAGCTAAAATTGCCAATGGGATTAGCTGAAACGATTGACATGGGAACCTTCACCTCGGAAATAAATGTATTTTAAGGTAAGCCTAACATAACAAAGTTAAGACCAGAATTTAACGAGATTAAAAATTTGTTTATATTATGTTAGACTAAGGTTAAAATAAAGGCACAAAAAAAGTGAGAGCTACTGGCTCTCACTCTCTTAACCACCCTAATCGTTTCCTACAACAGAATCGATACCATATTGTTCAAAATGTTTTTTTAAGCAAGCAATTGTGCTTTCTTTTACTCCATAGCGATTTGCTAGCTCTTGATCTGATTCATCCTTTAAATAGCCCTGAATTAGTCCATCAAAATCCACTCCTGCTTCTCGGCACATGGATTCCAAGCTAGGCTGAAGTCCCCAGGGGGCAGTGCGGATGTCACCAGAAATCATAGGCATTTCAAATTGACTGTAATCGGGCTCTGATTGTCCATCGAGATTAACATAAGTAGCAGAACCCATACTCTCAGGTACTAGCGCTTCACCAATCTCGTAGTTTTTGTCTTTATTCTTTTCATTTTTCATTACTGCTCCTCCAGAATTTGCTTTAATTTTTGAGCGTGCTGCCCTTCGTTTTCAGCGAACTCCGAAAAAATTTGCTTTAGATTGCTGTCTTCTGTCTGGTCGGCAAAGCGCTGATAGTCACGCACAGCTTCCTGTTGATTGATTAGAGTGCGTTTTAAGAAATCTTTATCGTCAGTACTCATTTTTGTGCTCACCTCCATGTGTTTTCAATATTATTATTGCTTTACAAAATATTTTTATTCAATCTCGCATACTATAAAGCTCCGAGCGAAAAATTGAACAGGTACTAGCTAACCAATGAACACAGTTATCACACTGAGGTTGTTCATCTCCCGAAAGAGCAGCTATGGAAGCGCCAAAACCTTGCACTTGGGCAATACTTTCAAACATACTGCACTCAGTAGCTACATTTTTTAGTAATTCTTCAGAAAAATTTTCAAGCATAAAATAAATCCTCCTGTCCCAGTTTGCTAGTTAGTATGCCCAAATGGCAAAGTGTTTAAGTATACAAAAGCTTAATCACAGATTAATACAAAATTAACCACCCAGCAACATCCTCTTGTTATTATTAAATTAACCTATAAACAGTATAAGGGTGATTGCATTGTTTACTAAAATGACTATTAATCATTTCCTAAAGCGCGGAGATAAAGTCACATTAATTTACCTAGATATTGTAAAATTCACCTATTATAAAGAAGTTCACGGTCCCAAGCTGTGCCGGGAAATACTAAAGTTTTGCTCTACTTTCATTTCTAATAACCGCAGAAAATACTTTAAAGGAGAGTACATCTCCTTTGAGCAAAGCGGAGACGAATTTTTTATATACAAGAATCACAATAGCAATAACCTTAAGCACTTAAGTCAGCTTGTACAAAGCTTATGTACTGATTTAGAAGAAGCCTTAATTAATAATTATCCAAAAATAAAACCAATCCAGTTTCACAAAAGCTTTGCCCTACTGGAAGCCGATGAAAGCGTAGATACCTCCATCTACAATGCACTTAAAAGAGCCTACAATATGGCTAGAACTCCCATGGGTCTAGAGCAGGCTGAGCACTACCAATCCTTTAAGCAGCTTTTAGAAAACAAAGCAATCTCTACTTTATATCAGCCAATTGTATCCTTGAAAACTGGAAGCACACTTGGATGGGAAAGCTTAACAAGAGGTCCCAAAAACAGCTTTTTTCATTCCCCGGGAAATCTATTTCCCTTTGCAGAGGCTTCAGGTCACCTATATAGACTTGAAAAAATTGCTCGCGAGACCGCTTTGACCACTATTCATCGCCTTGGTCTTCCTGCCAACAGCAAAATATTTATAAATATCAATCCGGATATTATCAATGACCCAGACTTTATCGGAGGACAAACACGAGAGCTACTCAATAGCCTAGGTATTTCACCAGCAAATATTGTTTTTGAAATAACCGAGGGCACCTCTATTGACAACTTTGCTGCCTTTCGCAAAACCCTAGAGCATTACCGGAAACAGGGTTTTCTGGTAGCAGTAGATGATGCTGGATCTGGCTATTCCAGTCTCCAAACAATTGCTGAGCTTAAACCCGATTACATTAAAATGGACCTGTCACTTATCAGGGATATCCACAGCTCACCTGTTAAGCAGGCACTGACAGAAACCTTTGTTACCTTTAGTAAAAAAATCAATTCCTATTTGATTGCTGAGGGCATTGAAACCCAAGAGGAGTTGACAGCTTTAATTAACCTGGGGGTGGATTATGGCCAGGGCTTTTACCTAGCTCGCCCTTCTGAAAATATATCTAACCCTAAAAAATCGGTCAGAAGTCAAATAGTTTCAATGCAATCTATAAGCTGTGATGCCTATTCAACTATGGAAGCACCAATAAGTAAGCTATCAGTTGATACAAAATGCTATGCTCCAGAGATAACAACAAGAGAGGTGGTTGACTTTTTTAGCAACAATAGTGATGTTATTGGAGTGGTAGTTCTTCAAGATAAGACACCGGTAGGACTAGTGATGAAGGACTACCTTCACGGCAAGCTGAGCAATAGATACGGGGCATCACTCTATATGGATAAACCTATTCAGCAAATCATGAATGCCAATCCCCTGATTGTGGATTGCAATACAACAATAGAAACAGTTTCTCAGCTGGTTATCCAGCGAAATCATTTAAACTCAAATGATCACATGATTATAGTGAACGACGCAAAATACCAAGGAATTGTCCCTGTCAAGGATTTGATTCTCTATCTAACTGAGGTCAACCAAAAGCGGGTAGACCTTGCTTACGCTGCCAACCCCCTTTCAGGGCTGCCTGGAAACATTACTATCCAGCAGGAGCTTGATCAGCGCTTAAAGGAAGGTACTCCCATGTCACTTATTTATGCTGATATAGATAGGTTTAAGCAATATAACGATACCTATGGCTTTGAAAATGGAGACAAGGTAATAGGTCTAACAGCCAAGTCCATTGTCAATGCTGTAAACGATTATCTTGAAGATAGAACCTTTGTAGGTCATATAGGCGGAGATGACTTTTTAATATTGACTAAACCCAGCTTGGCGGAAGCTATTTCCTCCAAGATCATAGGTAACTTCGAGGCTGAATTATCTACTCTTCACCAAACTGAAGCATCTATACTAAGTATTTCGTTAGCTATTGTTGATACTGAGACTAATATTTCCACTAGTCCCTTTCAGCTAGCCCAAATAGCAGCACAGTTGAAATCCTATGCAAAGAAACAACCTGGAAGCACTGTAGTGAGAGACAGGCGCTCCCGGGATTAAATAAATTAAAATGAGGATGTGATGGATATGTACACAAAGCGTGCGCTCTTTTTATCCGAGAACTTTGGTAAGGGCCATCTAAAAGCTGCACAGGCCTTAGGTAAGAATTTGGTTAGTTCTGATGCCTCTTGGGAAGTGAAAATAATCAATGCTGGTGAAGCTTTCTTGTTCAATAGGAAAGTTCTATATCTCAAATAAACAAAAAACCAAAATACATAAAATGTAAATTTGTATTTTGGCACAATAAATACGCCATTATAGAA
>NZ_JBNPXS010000053.1:0-16264 GCF_050433185.1 Desulfitispora alkaliphila | reverse complement strand
AGAGTGAAACCTTTACTTTATTCAAGTCAAATAGCAAAATAAGCTGTTTGGTAAAGTTAATTTTTAAGCAAAAAGCTTATTTTGCAAAAGTCTCATTTGTGAAAAGAAATAACCTTAGTAGATTAAATTTGATAAAATTGAAGTGAGGGATGTAGGTGGAAGAATTTGAAAGATTTATTGAAAAATTTAAAAATAAATCAGGAATTGATCTTAACTTTTATAAGCGAAAGCAAATGGAGCGACGAATTAGATCCTTTGCTCGGTCTAATGGGCAAGTTGATTTAGACCAGTTTTTTGATATTATTAATTCCCACAATGAAATATATAAGAAGTTTGTAAACCATTTAACAATTAATGTGTCAGAGTTTTTTCGCAATCCAGCCCAATGGGATACATTAATTAAAAAAGTTATCCCTGAGTTAATACAAAAAAATAAAAATTTAAAAATATGGAGTGCAGGGTGCTCAACAGGTGAAGAACCATATACCCTTGCTATTATTTTAGAAAGAGATTTTCCTACTCTTAAATACAGCATTCATGCTTCAGACTTAGACGACGAGGTTCTAAAAAAGGCGGAAATAGGTCTCTATGGTGACAAAGCTATAGTAAATGTAAATAAGAGTGATCTTCAAAAATATTTTACTAAGCAGGGTAACTTTTTTTCAGTTAATAGCTCATTGAAAAAAAATATTAAATTCTCTAAACAAAATCTACTAAAGGATTCCTTTGATAAAAACTTTGACTTAATTCTCTGTCGCAATGTAGTTATTTATTTTACCGAGGAATCCAAGTTTGAGTTATATAAACGTTTTTACCAATCTTTGCGACCTGGAGGAGTTTTTTTCACAGGAAATACAGAGCAAATATTTAATTCAAGAGACATAGGATTTCAATCAATTGCTGCATTCTTCTATCAGAAACCATATTAGTAGTTTAAATGAAAAGAGGTGTTAGTTTGTCAGAGCATATATTTGCTTTAGATATTGGCACTAGGAGTGTTGTTGGTCTAGTAGGTGAAAAAAGAGGAGATCTTAATAGCATAAAAGCTGTTGAAGCTATCGAACATCGCAATAGAGCTATGATAGATGGGCAAATTCATAACATTGAGCAGGTTGCTAAAGTCGTCAAAACTGTCAAGAGTAGACTAGAAAAAAAGACAAACATGAAGCTAAAAAAAGCTGCTGTTGCTGCTGCAGGTCGAGCACTAATAACTATATCTGCTTCTAATAAAGTCAACTTAAGTCAAATAACCCCTATCACTAATGCACAAATTTTAGACTTAGAAATTGAAGCAGTACAAAAAGCACAACAAGAAATTCACCACTCCTACAAATCTAATAACAGTTCTGATACATATCATTGTGTAGGATATAGTGTAAAGAAATACTACTTAGAGGATACTGAAATTGGAAGCCTTTTAGATCAACAGGGCAACTCCATGGGTGTTGAGGTGGTAGTCACCTTTTTACCCAGACTAGTTGTTGATTCTCTTTTTACTGTACTAAAAAAGTGTAATTTAGAGATGCATAGCCTTACTTTAGAGCCTATAGCAGCTAGTGAGCTAGTAATACCAGATAATATGCGCCAATTAAACATAGCTCTTGTGGACATTGGTGCAGGTACTTCAGACATAGCAATTACCCAAAAAGGGGCTATAAACGCATATGCTATGGTTCCAGTTGCGGGAGATGAAATTACAGAAGCCCTTTGCTCTGAGCTACTACTAGATTTTGATAATGGTGAAATGCTAAAGCGGAATCTTTATAAACAACAAGTATATTATAATGATGTTTTAGGACAACGAATAGAGGCAAATTCAAGAGAAATAATTGCTAAAATTGAGAGTACTATAGAAGACTTAGCAGATAAAATAGCCAAAGAAATTCTGAATATCAATGGGAAAAGTCCTCAAGCAGTATTCTGTATTGGGGGAGGTAGTATGTTACCAATACTGCCTAGTGTTTTAGCCAACAAGCTTGGTTTACCTTTAGAGAGAGTCGTTGTTAAAGGAAAAGATATTATAAATAATATAAAGAGTATACCTAATAAATTTAATGGTCCTGAACTAATGACTCCGATTGGAATATTTCTAAGTTCAAATAAACGTTCTGGGTTGATAAATGTTGAAGTCAATGGAAAGTTGGCTGGTTTTTTTAGTAATGGAGAAGCAACTGTTTTAGATGCACTGATTGGAGCAGGTATTTCACCCATGAAAATTCATGGGAAACCAGGACGCTCCTTAACAGTTACAGTAAACGGAAAATTAACAATACTAAAAGGGACAGTAGGTACTCCAGGAAAAATTTTTGTTAACGGTAAAGAAGCCAACACTAAAACTACTATTGATGAATACAGCAAAATCGATATTGTGGAAGGGCGTAATGGAATAGACAGGCAAGCTCAAGTAATCGATTTATTAGATAAAAACCAATGGCCCACAATTATACTTAATGGAGAAAAAGTTTCTCTTAAACCAGAAATAACAATCAACGGTGATAAAATCAACAATTTTATGTTAACATTAGAGGATAACAGTATAGTTAAAATAATATTTTTAGAAAATTTAGGTAACCTCTTGCAATACAAAGGCTATAGATTACAGCAATTTCCTATGGATAGTTGTACATTGCACTTAAATGGTACTAAAAGAGATATTAATATTTTGAGTGAAGTTGTTAAAGTTAATGAACAGCACTGCCCTTTAAATACTATTTTAGTAAATGGTGATCATGTGATTTTGGAAAGAAAAAAGTTAGTCAACACTGTTAGTGAACTTTTAGAATTTGTAGGAGCAAGTGTTTGGAATGATTTTTATATCATAGTAAACGGAAAAGAAGTTCCATTGCCTTATAAGTCGAAAATTTACAAAAACGGTAAAGAATCAAATACAAATGAAGTTATAGAAATTGGGGATAAAATTTCAATTGTCGGTAAAAATACTAATATGATTATGGCAGATGTATTAAGTCATCTTAATTATGCAAACCCACCTATGGGTGCGCAAACAAAACTTAATATGAAAGTAAATGGAGAACCAGCTCAGTTTACTACTAGACTACAACAGGGCGACAAAATTGAATTAAATTGGCAATAAAAAAACATAACTTTTTGTAAAAAACATATTGACGTAAATAGATTATTTAGTTATAATTGAACTTGTCGTTCGAAGTCGGGGCGTAGCGCAGTTTGGTAGCGCACCTGGTTTGGGACCAGGGGGCCGGGGGTTCAAATCCCTCCGCCCCGACCAGCGGCCCGTTGGTCAAGGGGTCTAAGACACCGCCCTTTCACGGCGGTAACACGGGTTCGAATCCCGTACGGGTCACCAAGGAGCTGTAGTGTAGCGGTTAACATGCCGGCCTGTCACGCCGGAGATCGCGGGTTCGATTCCCGTCAGCTCCGCCATATTAATAAGCCGACGTAGCTCAATTGGCAGAGCAGCTGACTTGTAATCAGCAGGTTGCGGGTTCGAGTCCCATCGTCGGCTCCATTTATTTAGGAGAGGTTCCCGAGTGGCCAAAGGGAGCAGACTGTAAATCTGCCGGCTCAGCCTTCGAAGGTTCGAATCCTTCCCTCTCCACCATAATACATATACAAAACAGTGGGGCGTCGCCAAGCGGTAAGGCACGGGACTTTGACTCCCGCATGCGTAGGTTCGAATCCTGCCGCCCCAGCCAATTAATGTAATTACAATACTCTCTGCTAAGTAGAGAGTATTTTTCTTTTAATGTCACAGCAGGAATTTATAGTAAATTTCACGAAATATAATTAATACTAATAGATAGTGGGAGGTAAAACCCTATGGGTATCAGAATAGTAACAGACAGCACAGCCTATCTAACTTCAAAGCAAATTAACGATTTTAATATACAAGTAGTACCCTTAGCCGTTATTTTAGAAAATGATAATTTTAGAGAGGGAACAACCTACAGCAACAGCGAGTTTTTCGATAAACTGCGAAACTCAACTGAGGCAGTTACCACAAGTCAACCTCCAGCAGGTGACTTTCTTAAGGTATATAAAGAGATCCACGAAGAGGGTGATGAAATAATATCTATTCATTTATCTTCTGAATTAAGTGGTGCCTTTAACAATGCTAAAAGTACGGCAACCCTCCTGCCAGAAGCTAAAATATCTATGTTTGATTCTAAATCTACTATATCAGGATTACAAGCAATGACAATTCACGCTGCCAAAGCAGCTAAAGCAGGTTATTCTAGAGCAGAAATCATTAAAATGTTAGAGCTAATGAGAGATAATGCTACAGTTCTTTTTTTAGTAGATACATTGGAATACCTAAAAAGGGGTGGCCGAATAGGTGGCGCTCAAGCACTTTTGGGCACTATTCTTCAGATTAAGCCTATTCTACATATTCATGAAGGTAAAATTGATGTATTTGAAAAAGTACGTACTAAACAAAAAGCTCTTTTTAGATTAAAAAGTGTATTTACTAAATTTATTGAAGAAAATGGTACAAAAGGCTTGTGGGTAACCATACCGCAAGTAGATACCCTGGAAGAAGCTAAAGAATTGAGAAATGAATTAAATGATCTGTACCCTGAGCTAGAAATTAATCTTCAAGATGTGGGGCCGGTTATTGGCGCTCACGTGGGGCCTGGATCTATTGGAATTTCTTTCGGAAAATTGCCCCCACTTTAAACATAACTAGCACATTAAGGTGGTTTTAATATGTTGCAAAAACGATACAGAAATTTAAGCAGGTATAAGGAAATCGGAAATATCTTAGTAAAACATGGCTTCGGCTATACCCTAGATACATTTGGCTTGTCCGATTTGTTTCCCAATAAGCAACGAACTGTATCTAAGGACAGCGAAAAAAAAATGCCTGTTAGAATTAAAAACGTCTTGCAAGACCTGGGGCCTACTTTTGTTAAATTCGGTCAAATTATGAGTACCCGGATGGATCTGTTGCCTCAAGAATACATAGAAGAACTGGAAAAGCTACAGGACGATGTTCCTGTTCTTCCCCAGGAACAAGTGCGAAGTGTATTAGAAAGTGAGCTTGGAGATAAAGTTGAAAATATATTTTTAGATTTCAAGTGGAAGCCTATTGCATCAGCCTCAATTGGGCAAGTTCATTGGGGAATGTTAGAGAATGGTTATCAGGTCGCTATAAAGGTTCAGCGCCCTGGAATGAAAGAGAAAATGGAATCAGACTTGGAAATTCTCTGGGATATTGTTCAACTTATAGATAAAAAAGCAGAATGGGCAAAAAATTATAATTTACTTGAAGTAGTAGACCAACTTTCTTATAGTTTACGAGCCGAAGTAGATTATTTATTAGAAGCTAGAAATATGGACCGCTTTACTGAGAACTTTAAAGACGATTCCACAGTAATTATTCCTAATGTAATTTGGGAATATACAACCAACAAAGTGTTAGTTATGGAATATATAGATAGTATTAAAATTTCCAAAATATCTAGTTCGGAACAGATAGGCAGTAATTCACCAGACATAATAGCCAATAGGTTAGTTCAATCCATGTTTCGTCAAGTATTTATTTTTGGTTTTTTTCACAGTGATCCACACCCAGGTAATCTAGGAGTGGTAGATAACAAGGTTGTTTTTATGGATTTTGGCCAAGTGGGGAAAATTGACGAATGGGCTCAAAGCAAGTATACGGATTTGCTGTTAGCTATGGTACGGCAGGATATTAATACTATGGTTAACATTTTATTGGACTTTGGTATAGCTAGTCGTAGTATAAATAAAAAAGATTTGAAAAATGATTTGAGCAAATTTAGAAGCAAATATTATCGTACAGCTTTAGAAGAAATTGAAATGAAACAAGTTTTAAACGATTTAGTTAACATAATAAATAAAAACCAACTCAAACTACCAGCCGATTTTGGCTTAATTATGAAAGCTATTATTACAGTTGAGGGTATAGTGAAAAATCTTAACTCTAATTTAAGTGTAGTAGAAATGGCTGAACCTATGACTAAGGATTTATTTAAAAAACGCTATAATGCCAAATATATTAGAAGGCAATTGGTTAATAGTGCTTATGACTTAACTCAATCTATGATTTCAATTCCTAGGCAACTGCAATCAGTCTTCACCTTGATAGAAGATGGTGAACTAAGGGTTAAGATTGAGCACAAAAAACTTGTACCCCTGCTAAAACAATTGAACATTATTTCCAACCGGATTGCTCTTAGTATAGTATTGGCTTCAATTATTATTGGTTCATCTCTTATAGCAAGAAGAACAGAAGATTCTTTTATCTTGCAAATTCTAATACCGGAAATAGGTTTTGTAGTGGCCTTTGTATTAGGGCTTTGGTTAATTATATCTATTCTGCGTTCAGGTCGATACTGAGCTAGACATGTACTTTTTTTTAAGTACATGTTTTTTTATTACCGTTTAAATTAAATAACTTCCTATTAGACAGAATTTTTGACTGTTTAATAAAAAAAAGTCTGTACTATTTTTAACAAGAGAAGGAAAAAAAAAGTTTCTGTAGAAGAAGTATTATAATCTAATTTATACAGATAATCCCAAGCAATAAAAATCACGTCTAACATTCAAATCGTTTACGTTTACACAACGTCATTCACAGAGTCATTTCAGAATTTAGTATTTTACCAAGCCTGCAAAATAAGCTTTCATAAAAATATAATCATTTCAAACTTAATTTTAAAAATCTCTTTTTGGAAAGTAGGTGAAAAATTAACGAAAAATTCAAGAAATTTAGCACCCTTATTTGAAGAGAAATTTAATTAAGGAGGTAGAAAAAATGCCTAGATTTAGAGATGTATCGCATACTTCTAAGCCATCAGATGCTCCTAGGGTACCAGATAGAAAACTTAGAGAGAGAACAGTGGACCCGGCAGCTCTGGAGGTTTTAAAGAAAGCTAAGGATTTAAATCTGAACACAGCATTTGATCGAGCAGTAGCTCAGCAACCTCACTGTAAGTTTGGTTATGAGGGAATTTGTTGTAGAGTTTGTGCTATGGGACCTTGTAGGATTAAGGATGGAGATGGCCCTGATAGCAAGGGGATATGTGGAGCTAATGCCTACACTATTGTGGCTAGAAACATAGTGCGCTTAGTGGCCAGTGGTACTTCTGCCCACTCTGAACACGGAAAACATCTGGCAAAAGTTTTACTCCACACTACTGATGGTGGAGCACCAGATTACAAGATTACAGATCCCGATAAATTAAAGCATGTTGCCAAGAGCATTGGCATAGAAGTTGAAGGGAAATCAGATGAAGAACTAGCTAAAGAGGTAGCAACAGAAGCCTTAAATGATTTCGGAAGACAAGACGACAAGCCTATTACTTGGATTAATAGCTTTCTCACTGAAGGGCGAAAGAAGAAGTTTATTGCTACTGATATTATGCCCTCTAGTATAGATGGAACAGTAACTAGCCTATTAGGTCAAACCCATATAGGTGTGGACGCTGATCCTGTAAACATAATATTTGGAGGATTAAAAACAGCATTAGCAGACATCAATGGATGCTCTCTTGCTACTGACTGTACAGATGTTCTCTTTGGCACACCAAAGCCAGTTGTTACAGAGGCTAACTTAGGTGTTCTAGAAAAAGATCAGGTAAATGTTATTGTTCACGGGCACAACCCACTATTAAGTCAAATGGTCGTTCAAGCTGCTAGAGATTTAGAGAGCGAAGCTAAGCAAGCAGGTGCTACTGGTATTGGGATTTCAGGTATTTGCTGTACTGGTAACGAAGTTCTAATGAGAGAGGGTGTCCCTCTAGCTACTAGTTTCGCTTCACAAGAGCTAGCTATAATGACTGGTGCAGTTGATACAATGGTTGTAGACGTACAATGTATTATGCCTGGGCTGAGAGCAGCTAGTGAGTGTTTTGATACAAAGCTAGTTACCACAATGCCTACGAGTAAGATTCCAGGATCCTATCATTATGCCTTTGATGAGAAAAATGCAGTGGAATCTGCAAAGGCAATTGTTAGACTTGCAATAGATACTTTTAAAGAACGAAAAGGAAAAGAAGTAGATATACCTCAAATCAAGAACAAAGTTACTGCTGGATTTAGTTTAGAGGCAATGAAGGAGATCTTTGGATATATCAATCCAGATAACCCAATCAAAGTGCTTGCTGATGCATTAGAAAGTGGCGAAATTAAGGGTATAGCATATCTGATTGGCTGTAACAACCTTAAGGGAATTCAGGATGACAATCACCTTAAGATTGCCAAAGAATTAGTTGCCAATGATATATTTGTAATCTGTGGTGGTTGTGCTGCCCAAGCATACGCTAAAGAAGGATTACTCACATCTGAAGCAGTAGATCAGTATGCAGGTGAAGGCTTAAAAGCATTCATAAACAAACTGAATGATGCTGCTGGAGACAAATTAAAAGAAAAGCTTCCATTAATGTTCCATACAGGTTCTTGTGTAGACTATTCAAGAGGAGCTCGGTTGGCCAATGAACTAGCTAATGAAATGAACATAGATGTACCAAAGCTTCCATTTGCAGTTTCTGCCCCTGAAGCTATGAGTGAAAAGGCAGTTGCTATTGGTTGCTACTGGTTAGCATTAGGTGTTCCTGTACACGTAGGTGTATTACCACCAATTGAAGGAAGTAAACTAGTTTATGGTGTAGCAACTCAGATTGCTTCTGATGTATTTGGCGGTTACTTCATGTTTGAGACTGATGGAGCAGTTGCTGCTACTAAGCTGTTAAGTAGCCTTGAGTACAGGGCTTGGAAATTGAGAGTCCACAAAGAAGCTAAAGAGAAGTATGAAACTGATTTATGTCAAGGCTACTAAAAGTATAATCTCGAAAGGGGGAGACTAAGATAATGTCTAACTTTGATCAGATTTACGAAGACGTGATTGTTGAAGGCAAAGAACCTAAAAAGCTATTTCAGCAAGTTTATAACGGCGCAATAACAGCCACTAGCTATGCTGAAATACTGTTAAATAAAGCTATTTTGGAGTACGGTGCGGACCAAGAGATAAACTATCCTGATACAGCTTACTATTTACCAGTTATCAGATCACTTAGTGGTGAAGAGGTTACAAAATTGGGGCAATTACCACCAATTTTGAACAGAATGAGGGGACAAATTTACGAAAAGTTAACTTTCGAAAACTCTTTACTAGCTGGAGAATCTGTTTTATATGCAGCAGAAATTATTGAAATTGTGAAATACCTGCGAGAAGATTCCATGCCAGTAGAACCATGGACTGGTTTCTTGGGTGACCCAGTAATAAGAAAGTACGGAATTAAAATGGTTGACTGGACTATTCCAGGAGTTGCCGTAGTAGTTGGTAGAGCCAGAACTAATGCGGACGCGAAAAAGATTATCGAGAAGTTAATGGGTAAAGGGTTAATGCTCTTTCTTTGTGATGAAATAATTGAACAGCTTCTAGAAGAAAACGTAAAGCTAGGAGTTGACTACATTGCATTTCCATTAGGAAACTTTACTCAGATAATCCACGCAGTAAACTTTGCGCTTAGAGCTGGAATGGCCTTTGGGGGTATTGCCCCAGGGGAAAGAGATTTGCATAGAGATTATCAATATAGAAGAGTATTGGCATTTGTACTGCAGTTAGGAGAAAGAGACGAAGTAAAAGTCTCTGCTTCCTTGGGAGCTGCATTCTTAGGGTTCCCAACACTGACAGACCAGCCACTTGATGAAGACGAGCAAATTAAAGATTGGTATATAAGCGAACCAAACTACGATGAAATGATTCAAACAGCATTTGAAATTAGAGGTATTAAGAGCACTGCTATTGATATTGATATTCCTATCAATCACGGTCCTGCCTTTGAAGGTGAGACTATCCGTAAGAAAGATACTTATATTGAGTTTGGCGGCGGTAAGTCTACTGCTTTTGAATTAGTGCGAATGGTTTCACAAGATCAAATTGAGGACGGCAAGGTAACAGTTGTGGGACCTGAGGTTGATGAGGTAAATGAAGGGGATAGGTTGCCATTAGGGATTGTGGTAGATATCTTTGGCAGAAAAATGGAAGAGGATTTTGAGGGTGTACTTGAGCGAAGAATTCACTATTTCACAAATTACGGTGAAGGACTATGGCACGTTGCCCAGAGAGACCTTTGCTGGGTAAGAATAAGTAAGGAAGCCATTGCAAAGGGCATGAAAATTGCCCACATTGGCGAATTGCTCTTGGCCAAGTTTAAGCAAGAATTCCCAGCAATTGTAGACCGAGTACAGGTAACTCTTTATACAGACCAAGCTGAGGTAGATAAGCATCTTAAGGAAGCTAGAAGCTACTATACTAAGAGAGATGACAGATTGAGAGGCTTAACTGATGAAGCAGTAGACACATTCTACTCATGTCTATTGTGTCAGTCCTTTGCTCCAAACCACGTATGTATAGTTTCTCCTGAGCGGGTTGGACTATGTGGAGCTGTTAGCTGGCTCGATGCGAAAGCGTCCTTTGAAATTAATCCAACAGGTCCAAATCAGCCAATTGTTAAAGGGGAAGCCATTGATGAAGAAAAAGGTATGTGGAAGAGCGTCAATGAGTACTACTATACTTCATCAAACCGGAACTTAGAAGAAGTTAACATGTATACTATGATGGATCGACCTATGACTTCTTGTGGTTGTTTTGAGGCAATCATGGCCATTGTGCCAGAAGCCAATGGCATCATGATTACCACTAGAGAGCATAGCGGCATGACCCCATGTGGAATGAGCTTCTCAACTCTAGCAGGATCTGTAGGTGGGGGAATGCAGACTCCTGGTTTCATGGGAATTGGTAGAACATATGTAGCAAGTCGTAAGTTCATTCCTGCGGATGGCGGTCTAGCAAGAATTGTTTGGATGCCTAAGGAACTGAAAGAAAGCATAAAAGAAGACTTGCTTCAAAGATTTAAGGATGAGGGGCTGGGAGAAGAATTCTATGATAAAATTGCCGATGAAACAATTGGCACCACAGCTGACGAAATCCTTCCATTCTTAGAGGAAAAGCAGCATCCTGCACTGACAATGGATCCAATGATGTAATTTATATCATCAACTCTGTCACTAGCTTTTATCGCTAGTGACAGAGCTTTACAATTATAGACTATTACAGAAAGGGGTTAGAGTTATGGGTTTAACAGGTCTGGAAATTTACAAGCAATTACCTAAGAAAAACTGTGGAGAATGTGGGCCTCCAACTTGTCTAGCATTTGCTATGGCACTAGCTTCAGGCAAGGCATCTCTTGATTCATGCCCGTATGTTTCTGATGAAGCCAAAGAAAATTTAGATGCAGCTTCAGCACCACCAATTAAATTAGTAAAAGTAGGAACAGGGGATGCAGAAATTGAGTTAGGTGATGAGACAGAGTTATTTAGACACGATAAAACTTTTTATCATCCAACGGGTGTCGGATTTTTAGTATCTGATAAATTAAGTACTGATGAGATTAATGCTAAAGTTGAGGAAATTAATTCTCTAGAATTTGAAAGAGTTGGTTTGGAATACAAAGTAGATTTTGTAGTAGTAAAGTGTGACTCAGGTGACGCTGGTACATATAAGGCTGCTGTAGAGGCAGTGGTAGCTAAGTCAAAGCAAGCATTTATTCTATACTGTGAAGATGCGGGAATTCTAGAGCAGGCATTAGCTGTAGTAGCAGATAAAAAGCCATTAATTTATCCAGCTACTGAAAATAACCATGAGGCTATGACGAAGCTTGCTAAAGATAACTCTGTACCTCTAGGTGTCAAGGGTAATGATTTGAATTCACTAGCTGAATTAGTTCAAAAAATATCTAAAGAATATAAAGAATTAGTAATCGACAGCGGAAATAGAGAAACAAGTCAAACTTTAGAAGATCTTGTACAAATGCGCAGACAAGCAATTAAGAAAAAATTCAGACCATTTGGCTATCCAATCATGGTGTTTGCAACAGAAGGAGATAGCTTAGATCAAGCTCTTCAAGCGCAAGTATACGTGTCAAAGTATGCCAGCATTACAGTGATTGACACTACAAATCGCGCTGATGTGTTAGCTCTGCTAACTTGGAGACAGAATATTTACACTGACCCACAGAAACCTATCCAAGTAGAAGAGAAGGTTTACGAAGTAGGTGAAGTTACACCAGATTCGCCTGTATACTTAACTACAAACTTCTCATTGACCTATTACAGTGTGGAAGGTGAAGTGGAGGCAAGTAAAATACCAAGCTACATTATCCCAATCGATACAGACGGAACTTCCGTTTTAACTGCTTGGGCTGCAGGTAAGTATGAGGGAGATAAAATTTCTGAGACTCTCAAACGGTTAGGTATTGAAGAAAAGGTAAATCACCGCAATATTGTTATACCTGGATATGTAGCTGTAATAAGCGGTAAATTAAACGAGGCATCTGGTTGGAATGTAATAGTAGGACCTAGAGAAGCTTCAGGTATTCCCGCTTTTGCAAAAAGTCAATTTTCGTAAAGGGTGATCAATTGTGACAGTCCACAGGGTGCGTTTTTTACCAGATGACAAAGTTATTGAAGTACCAACCGGAACAGATATTTTAAAAGCAGCAGATACAGCTGAAATTAAAATCAAGAGTACTTGTGGAGGAGATGGCAGTTGTGGACGTTGTGCAGTTCAAATAACTGAAGGCAATGTGGAAATACGAGATAAAGGGAATATTTCCCGAAAACATCAGGTAGCTGGTTACGTCTTAGCCTGTAAAACGACAGTAAACAGTCCGATAACTGTTACCATTCCTGAAGAAAGCAGAGTAGAAGAAAGCCAACAAGTGCTTATAGAAGATGAAGACTTAGTAGTTGTAGAGGCTGGAAATAAAAAAGTCAATGGATACGACTTTTCACCTTTGTTTAAAACAGTCACCATTGAGTTAGAAGAGCCTACATTGACTGAAAATTCCAGTGATTTACACAGGTTAATTGCTGAGTTCAAAAGAAAGATCGGATATGACAATGTGAGAGTTAATTTAACAGTCTTAAAAGATCTCAATTCTGTTTTGCGCGACGGTAATTGGCAAGTTTCAGTAAGCTATATAGACTTTGGGGATAGAGCCGAAATTATTGATATTTTCCAAAGAGTTGATAATGACTTTATAGGCCTAGCCATTGACATCGGTACTACTACTGTTGTAGTAAATGCAATAAGCCTAGAGACTGGTGAAACTATAGCTTCTGCTGGAAGTTATAATAAGCAGACTAGGTATGGGGATGATGTAATTACTAGAATAGTATACGCAAGTGATACAGAAGGTGGACTAGAAGCGCTTCAAAAATCAGTAATTGACACCGTCAACCAGTTGATTACTGAAATTAAGGAGAAAAAGTACTTAGATGATAGATCGATTATAGGGGCTACAGTAGCTGGAAATACGGTAATGACGCATCTGTTTTTAGGCGCTAATCCTAAAAATATTAGACTAGAACCGTATATCCCAATGTTTTCTGATGTTCCACCTTTTAAAGCAAAAGATTTAGGCCTAGTTATCAACCCGGAGGGTTATGTTTACAATTTTCCTTCCGTTGCAAGTTATGTTGGCGGAGACATTGTTTCTGGAGCGTTGGCCGTTAATCTTCACAAATCTGAGGAGATAATACTTTTTATTGACATCGGAACAAACGGTGAAATGATTCTAGGTAATAGGGAATGGATGGTTTGTTGTGCTTGCTCTGCTGGTCCCGCTTTTGAGGGGGGAGGGATTACGCACGGAGTACGCGCAATGACAGGAGCTATTGAAAAAGTAGAGATAGACCCACAAACCTTTGAAGTTGAGCTCACTACTATTGGGTCTAAAAAACCTATTGGAATCTGCGGCTCTGGACTGATCGATTGCCTCGCTAAACTAAGAGAGGTAGGGATAATAGACAGGGCTGGTAAGTTCCAAAGTGATACTAGTAGTAATCGCTTGCGAAAAACAGAAGATGATGTGGAGTTTGTTTTAGCGTGGCGAAAAGATTCAGGTCTTGACTCTGATATCGTTATTACCGAGAGCGATATAAAGAACGTGATTAGATCAAAGGGAGCTATCTACTCAGGTATTAGAACTATGCTTAAGATGATGGAGTTAGATGAAACTATTTTGTCTAAAATTATTATTGCAGGGGGATTTGGCAACTATTTAAACATTCAAGACGCAATAAAGATTGGTCTTTTGCCAGACCTACCCATTGAAAAATATGAGTTCATCGGCAATAGCTCCGTTAAAGGTGCTAAGGTAGGTTTGCTGTCACTAAATGCTTGGCGAGAAGCAGAAGAGATTATAGGGAAATCTATGACTTACTTGGAGCTGTCGGTAGGAAATGTCTTTATGGATGAATTCGTATCAGCGCTATTTTTACCCCATACAGATTTAAGTCAGTTTCCATCTGTTGTAAATTAATTTTGCATGGAGAGGAGAGAAGATTATGGCTGTCAACCTAGTAAAAGAAAAGTATAGTAGTAAAGTTGGAGAGTTAGTTTTAGGTGCAACAAAAGAAGAAGGTGGTACTAGGTCTCATACAGTCACTGTAGGTGGAGATGCTACTTTACCATTCTTACATTTTGAAGGTGAGGTAAAAAACAGACCTATAGTGGCGTTAGAAGTACAAGATATTGTTCCAGCTTGGAATGATGTATTAAAGAAACCCTTTGAAGGGGTTATGGATAAGCCTGGTGATTGGGCTAAAAAATGTGTAGAATATGGTGCTGATGTAATTTATCTTAAGTTAGATGGAGCTCACCCAGATAGAGGCGACAAATCTAAAGAGGACTGCGTAGCTGTGGTTAAGGAAGTCCTAGAAGCTGTAGGTGTTCCCCTAATAGTAGTTGGCTGTGGCGTGGAGGAAAAGGATAATGATGTGCTCACTGCAATAGCTGAAGCTACAACTGGGGAAAACTTATTAATCGGACTTGCTGAAGAGGAAAACTATAAGTCACTAACAGCTGCGTGTATGGTACATAAGCACTCAATTATTGCCAGATCACCATTGGATATTAATATTTGTAAGCAGTTGAATATTTTAATCAACGAAATGAACCTGCCACTAAATAGGATTGCCATTGACCCGATGATTGGAGGTTTGGGCTATGGTATCGAGTACGCTTACTCTATTATGGAGCGAGCGAGATTAGGTTCACTGCAAAATGACAAAATGTTAGCAATGCCAATGATTTGTACAGTTGGGTATGAAGCATGGAGAGCAAAGGAAGCAAATGCAAGTGAAGAAGAATTCCCTCAGTGGGGGGATTTAGAAACTAGAGGAATAGCGTGGGAGGCTATGACAGCGGCTTCGTTGTTACAAGCCGGAGCTAGTATTTTATTGTTGAGACACCCAGAATCGTTAGCAAAAGTTAAGAAGAATATTGATGAGCTAATGAATAAGTAAAAATTTATGAGGGGGTAATTTGATGATTATTATTGGTGAAAGAATTAATGGAATGTTTAAGGACATTGGCAAGGCTGTTCAAGAACGGGATCCTAAGCCTTTACAAGAGTGGGCTAAGAAGCAAGAAGAGGGTGGCGCTCATTACTTAGACATTAATACTGGCCCAAGTGCTGATAATCGTGTAGAAGCAATGAAGTGGATGGTTGAAGTAGTTCAAGAAGTAAGTGATACTCCACTTTGTTTAGACTCCACTGATTTCGATGCTATCGAAGCGGGTTTAGAAATATGTAAAAAGCCAGCAATGATAAACTCATGTCCAGCTGAAAGACCAAAGATTGAGCGAGTATTCCCAATGGCTGTAAAGCACAATGCTGCTCTAATTGGGTTGACCATGAACGAAAAGGGTATACCCAAAGATGCGGAAAATAGATTAGCTTTTGCTATGGAATTAGTAGCAGCTGCTGATGAGTTTGGATTACCTATGGAAGACCTATATATTGATCCATTGATTTTACCAGTTAATGTAGCTCAAGATCACTCCCCTGAAGTACTAGAGACAATTAGACAGATTAAAATGCTAGCAAATCCCGCGCCTAGAACTGTGCTAGGACTTAGTAATGTCTCCCAAAAAGCTCCTGATCGTTCTTTAATTAATAAAACTTACATGGCTATGGCTATGACAGCTGGTTTAGATGCTGCTATAGTAGATGCAAATGACGATGACCTAATAGAGGCTGCAGCTACGGCAGATATCTTACTAAACAAAAACGTTTACTGTGACTCATACGTAAAAGTATTTAAAAGCAGATAAAACAATAGTAGAAAGAGCGAGTGTTAAGATGCACTCGCTCTTTTTATGTGTGCCCGGCACGGGCGGTAACTTGGCGGTGAAAGTCCGCTGTGGGCTTGGTAGTGGGAACCACTAGCCAATGACAAGGGTGTCCAT
>NZ_JBNPXS010000052.1:0-16751 GCF_050433185.1 Desulfitispora alkaliphila | reverse complement strand
CTATCCAGTTCCTGAGGCTGACCCACTGTTAGGTGATAATGAAATACTGAGAATGAGTGAGTATTAAAGAGAAATATTAACTTTATAGAAGGAGGGATTTTTATGGGAATTCGTGAAGGTTGTTCACCAGGATATTGGGGACGCCCACAACACTTGAATAGTTGGGCCCCCACAGAATACAGCACGGATGATATTTTCAATACTGTGTTTAATCGAAATGCCCTTGATTCTTCAACAACACTTCTTCAAGCAATTAACCCAAGCACCCCCATGACTTTATTAAAGCAATTGGCACGGCAAGCGGTAGCTGCGCTTCTTAATGCAACACATCCCGCTATTAATTATTCACTTACTGAAAGTCAAGTTATTAAAATGTTCCAGGATGCTTTTGATAGTGGGGAATTCGAGAAAACAAAAGATGAATTTGACGCTTACAATAACCTTTTCTGTCCACTTTAAATCTTTAATATATATATTTATAGATTGTGTATAAATGTAAGTTGTAAAACAACCATGGAGAAAAATCTATGGTTGTTTTACTAGCAAGAGGACAATTCAGTATGTCTTTTTAATAGATTGTAATAATAAGAATACATAATTTAATAGAATTGTATGCTCAAATTATAAAATACGAGGATATGAGGTTAAACCTCCAGCTTATAAATAGTAATATAAAAACATCGTAGAAGCTTTAATTAATCTGAAGAAATGCTAACCTTACAAGTTAGCGTTTTTTTCAATATAGATAGAATTATAGATAAAATAAGATACAGGTAATAACAGCTATAGTAAAGAAAACGACAAGCCCTATTTAGATTAGCAAAAAGATGAGGAAGGGTTGGAACTTATGTAAAAATAGGCACTCTATTTGTGAGTGCCTATGCTACTAACTATGACTTTAGTTTATCTGGCTTAGCAGGTGTTGAAATGCTACTTAGTGCTTCTTCAGCTTCATCTTGATAAATATTCTGCTCGGCTAAATCACCTAGTGCTACCATGCCTACTAATTGGTTGTTTTCAACCACTGGCAAACGTCGAATTTGTTTTTCTGCCATCATATTTGATACTTGGTGAACATCCATATTGGAATTTGCAACGGTTACATCAGTAGTCATACATTCAGCTACCGGGGTGTTATCAGCTTCTCCATCAGCAGTTGAACGTATAGTAATATCGCGATCTGTTACAATACCTTGAAGTTGTCCGTTATCTACAACAGGAATAGATCCAATGTTATGTTGCTTCATCAACTGAGCAGCTTCCTTAATTGTTTGCTGAGAAGAAATAGAAACAACATTTTTAGTCATAATTTCATTTACTGTTTGTGACACAAAAATCCCTCCTATAAAATATTGCTTTTTATTTACATGCAGATCTACTATTATTGTCTTCATAAGCAAATCTATATATTCAGGAGATATTTAGAAGATAATTATGGTGGATTTCATAAAATTCAAATAATATATATATATGTAGATGATAAGTACAGTACAGAGCAGAGTCCGTCTAATAATTTTGAGGAGGAAGTCAAATGACACAGAAATCACCTTTTTGGAAACCATTTTTGCTTTATTTGTACTAGGATTTTTCGGAGTTTTATCCCTTTTATTCATTACTTTGCAGGGGATATAAATGATCTTCATAATGAAATTAATGTTACTGTTGTTGCTGAGAACGGAGTAAATATCACCACTAGCAGCGGAGGACATAGAGGAAATACGGCCAGTAATTTAAGAAAGTTTTATTCAGAAGGCAAGTTCTTTTTTAATGAGTACTCACTAGCAAGTGAGGAGGGCTTGACTGTAATTGTTGAAGAAAGATTGACTAACGAAATTCATGAAATAAATATAGAACCTACTTGGAAAACAAAAACATATAACTTTTTTGAGGGACCTCCAGCAGATTATAGCTTTTCTCCTGATGAAGCTATTAGTAGCTTTATCAGAGCTATTAGAAATGAAAAGGATTTAAGCATAGCAGAAGGGTTTATACATCCAGAAACAAACGACTTTCCTTGGGAAAAGCTTGAACATGAAAAATGGGCAAAAGGGCATGACAGGAGGTTTATATATAAGGGCAGTTACCTAGGATTTGATGATGTTTTCTATGCTAAACTACGCTTTGGAAAAACGGAAGAAGATAATTCAGAGGATTTATTAGAGCAAAAGATTTACTTGGTAGAGAATAATGGCAAATGGAAAATAATTCATGTGAACTCGAACTTTAACAAAAGTGTTTCGACAATTCATAAAGATTATATTATTTTCTCTAATAAAATAGTACAATAGAAATACTAAAGCTCTATGAAGCAAAAGAAAAGATAAAGGTACGGTACTGGTTATGAGGGAAATAAAAATTATATCTGCATCCGTTGGAATTATATTAGCTATTACTTTATGTATTATGGTAATCGGTCAAACTATGCAAGTAGTCGATTTTTTTGCTGCAATCAACCCTTTACTGGGGCAATTTATCTTTTGGTTAATTATAGCTATTTACATGATATTTTTAACTGTTCCAATAATTATCTATCTTAAGATGCCAAAGGAAATTCGCGTCCCAGAAAATAGAGATAGCATAAAATACGACCAAGCTATAAAGAAGCTTAAATCGAGATTTATTAAGAACAAATATCTTTTAGATTTTACCTTTACTACTAATGATGAAATAGATGTTTATAAAGCTATAGCAGCATTAGATGATGAAGCAGATAAGGAAATAAAAAGTACAGCTAGAAAAGTTTTTCTATTTACCTCGGTTTCTCAGTACGGAAGACTAGACGGGATAGTAGTTTTAGTTCTGTTGTCAAAGCTCATATATAAAGTAGCAACTATCTACAATCAGAGACCTTCCCTAAAGGAAATCCTTAGTATATACATTAATATACTTGGAACAATGTTTCTTGTTTCAGAAATGGATAATGTAGAGATTATTGAAGTACAGTTTGAGCCTATCCTGGAACAAACAGCTGGTAGCATGACTACTGCTTTTGCCGCAGGATCATCCAATATGACCAATATAGTTACAAACTCAATTATACAGGGCTCAGCAAACTGTTTTTTAACATTAAGAGTAGGGTGCATTGCAAAAAAATATAGTCAACCCTTAAAGAAGGTGGATAAAAAAACAATTCTACATTCTGCTACTATGGAAGCAGGTAAAATGTTTGGTAAAGTACTATCTGAATCCACAAAAACCTTAATTAATACTTTTATTAAATCTGGTAGCAAAGTAATGGTTGATAAGTTTAAGAACGGAAAAAATGAAGTTGTAGATAAATTCAAAGGCATATTCAAGTCTAAAAGTTGAATATGATATAATTACATAAATCTATAAGAGAGGTCTGAGAAAATGAGATACTTTTTAGGAATTATTATTTTAATTATAGGCGTTAGCCTTCTATTAAACAATTTAGGTTTAACTGAAATTGAAATAGGAGGGCTATTTAGCACCTACTGGCCAGTAATTTTTCTGTTTTGGGGCTTTTCCTTTTTGTACGAATTTATTAAATCAGAGAATAAGTCCATATGGGATGTAATTTCAGGTGTGATACTAGTTACAATAGGTGTTAGTTTTTTATTGAGAAATATGGGGTGGCTTGATTTAGATTTATCTTTTTTGTGGAAATTATTTTGGCCCATAATCTTTATATTAATTGGCATTAGCCTATTAATAGGTAAAACTGCTGGGGGCAAAAAACATGTAGCCTTTATGGGAGGAGTAGAGCTAGGAAAAAAAGCAGCGTGGGACCTAAAAAGTGACTCTTATTACGCTGTGATGGGTGGAGTTGAATTGGATTTAACAAAGGCGAACATTCCTGAAGGTGAGACCCTATTAGATATGACTGCTGTAATGGGGGGAATAGAAATTTTAATACCTGAAAATGTACCTGTTGTTTGTGAGGGGATAACGGTCTTAGGAGGAATAGAGTTTTTAGGAGAAGGGACTGGGGGAATAATAGCCAAAAAAACAATGGATAACCAAGTTGACGGTGAAACCAATAAGCTAGTGCGAATCCAAGCAAGGGCTTTAATGGGAGGCATAGAAGTAAAAAGTATCTAAAAGCAAAAAGCCAAACAGTGGGGGGTAAATTTCATGGAAGAAGTATTTATTTTATCAGGTGCTAGGACACCTATTGGAGATTTTGGAGGTTCTATGAAAAGCTTGCTGCCAAATGAACTGGCCATGTTTGCTGTAGAGGAGGTTGTGAGAAGAGCGGGAATAGAGGATAAAGGTAGCTATGATGAGGTTGTATTGGGAAATTGTATTCAGCGAACCGATGAGCCAAATGTGGCAAGGGTTGTTGCATTGAAGGCGGGTTTTCCAAAGGAAGTTACTGCATTTACAGTTCAAAGGCAATGTAGTTCTGCTATGCAGGCCATTGTATCTGGCACTCAGGAGATTCGCTTAGAGGATGCTGATGTGGTTTTGGCTGGGGGGGTAGAATGTATGAGTTCTTCTCCTTATATACTAAAAAATGGCCGTTGGGGTCAGCGTATGCAGCATGGAGAGGTTACTGATTCTGTTTGGGAATTATTAGAGGACCCAATTGACCATATCATGATGGGTGAAACAGCAGAGAATTTGGCTGTAAAGTACGGTATTACTCGAGAAGAGCAGGACGAAGTGTCCCTAAGAAGTCACCGCAATGCAGTTGACGCAATTAAGAGTGGTCGATTTAAAGAAGAAATTGTACCCGTGACTATAAATTTAAAAAGAGGCAAGGAAAAGGTTATCGATACTGATGAGCATCCCAGAGAAGGTTTGACTATGGAGGACCTGGCAAAATTAAAGCCGGTTTTTGTTAAGGGTGGCACTGTTACAGCAGGCAATAGTTCGGGACTGAACGATGGGGCTGCTGCGGTGGTATTGGCTTCAGAACGAAAGGCTAAAGAGCTTGGTGTTAAACCCTTAGCTCGGATTGTGTCCTATGCAGTAGCTGGGGTTGAACCAGAGCTGATGGGGTATGGGCCAGTTCCAGCAGTGAAAAAAGCCTTACAAAAGGCTAACTTGACCTTGGGGGACATGGATCTAATTGAAGTCAATGAAGCATTCGCCGCTCAGTATCTTGCTGTAGAAAAGTTACTAGATTTAGACCGCTCTATTGTCAATGTAAACGGTAGTGGTATTGGGTTGGGGCACCCAGTAGGATGTACAGGTGCTAGAATAGTGGTCACATTATTACACGAAATGATGCGTCGGAAATTAAAGTATGGCTTGGCAACTCTTTGCGTGGGGGGCGGCATGGGCAAAGCGATGATTATTGAACGGATAGCCGATTAGTTTTCAGAGATTAGTCAAACAGTAGGTGGCTAGAGATTTTATGGGGCTCTAGTCACTTTTATATTTTCATAAACAATTCCTTCACCTTATATCGAAGAATTAGATTAAAATTGATAGGAACTATCTATAAAATATATTGCTTAAGTACAAACATATGGCTATAATTGGTAGTTGAAATATTAATTTGGGGGGAGAATTGTGAAGAATAAGACTAATGTATATCTATTAATTATTTTGTTGGTAACTGCCGTAGCAGTTGTAGGGTGTGGAAGTGAGTCTACAGAAAGTGATGATAAAATACCTACAATTTATGTTAGCTACATCTTTGTTGACCACCAAGCTCCATTATTTGTAGCTTTAGAGAAAGGTGATTACTTTGCTGAATATGGTACATATTTGGAACCAGTGATTGAAGGGGAGAAATATAACCTTATTTCCAATGATAAAGTTATTGCAGATATAGAGCTAGTGGTTTCTAAGAGTGGTTCTGAGTCTGCTACAATGTTTGCCCAAGGAAACTTAGATATAGGTTTATTTTCTACACCGGCTGCTTTAAGTAGTATAGACAATGGAACTGGAATTAAGATATTAGGGCCTGTTCATACAGAAGGATTGGGATTGGTTTTCCCAGTAGACAATCCGCTAGATGGCTGGGATGAGTTTTTGGAGTATGTTGCTGAACAGGATGAGCCAGTTAGTATTGGATATCACTCACCTACTAGTGCTCCGAAAATTGTCTTTGAAGGAGCATTGCATAGGGCTGGGATTGACTATACTTCTAATCCTAATAATATAGATGCCGATATCCTAATGGTTGACTTAAAAGCCACTAATAACTTGAGTCCAGCCCTTACAAGTGGACAGGTTGATGGATGGGTAGGACCTTCTCCACACCCACTAGTTGCTGAAACAAATAATACAGGAAGACAAGTGATGGAGTTAAAAGATTTACCGCCAGAGGGTCACTGGTGTGATTTCCCATGCTGTATAGTGGCGGCTAGTGATGAATTACTTGAGAATTATCGAGATATAGCTGTTGCATTTATGAACTTAATGACAAAGAGTTCTGAGTATGCAAATGACAACAGGGAAAGTACAGCTAATATTAATGCTAAGTGGCTGGGGATTCCAGCAGAAGCGGCGGCCCTTTCTGAAGTCCACTATACTACAAATCCTACATCTAACTGGGTTAATGGAGTGGATATATATCTAGAAGTCCTAAATGAAATGGGGAACTTTACAGGTCAGCTTAAAGAAAAAAGTGTAGACCAAGTGGAAGATATTATTTTTGATTTTAGCATAGTGAACGACGTTTTATAGTGGTTGCAAAAGTAGATGAGGTGATAAAGTGAACTACAAAAAGAAGCTGTTACCCTTATTAGTACCTATAATATTCGTGGTTTTATGGGAGCTTTTAGCAATTAGTATAAATAAGCCTATTATACTTCCGCGGGTGACAGATGTTTTTGCAATAATCTTTAGACCTACCCAAGATTTATTGGGAATGGGTTCTTTAATAGATAACCTTTTGACTAGTTTAGTAAGAGTAATGATTGGCTACTTTGCAGCTGTTCTCATTGCTATTCCAGTGGGAATAATTATGGGATATAATCTTAAAATCTATGATCTCCTAAGCAACTTTTTAGGTCTATTTAGACCAATACCACCGCTGGCATGGGTACCACTGGTTTTAGCGTGGTTTGGAGTAGCGAGTATGGCTAATTTTTACCCTTGGGAATCTGGAACTTTGTATTTATATTTACGCCATATTAAGCTTTCAATGGTCTTTATTATATTTATAGGTGCTTTTTTCCCCATATTGACTAGTACCATTTATGGTGTAGCCAATGTGAAGAAAATCCTAATTGAGTCGGCACATACACTAGGAGCTGGGGATAGAGATATCTTTCTAAAAATTCTCATACCCGCAGCTGCACCTTCTATTGTAAACGGGATGAGGACTGGACTGGGAGTAGCTTGGATGTGCTTGGTTTCAGCGGAAATGCTACCAGGGAGTGTCTCGGGCGTAGGATACTTAATAACCCATGCCTATACACTGGCTCGTACAGATGTAGTAATTTGCGGCATGATAGTTATAGGAATATTCGGGGCGTTTCTGGACTACATGTTTAGACAAATAGAAAACACCAAGTTCAAATGGCAGAAAAATACCAGTTAATGAGGTGGTAGAAATGTCTACGAAAGTGCTCAGGATAAAGGAAATAGAGAAGACGTTTATAACGGAGCGTGGAGCGCAGGTTAATGCACTAAAGGACATAAACTTGAGTGTAGATAAAAATGAGTTTATTTGTTTGCTAGGTCCATCTGGATGCGGCAAGTCAACTCTTCTGCGATTAATTGCAGGTTTAGAGGTAGAGACAAAGGGAGAAATATTTTATCAGGGAGAGTCTTTGACTAAAGGTCATAAAGATATAGGGATGGTGTTCCAGCAGTATTCATTATTGCCTTGGAGAACTGTAATAAATAATGTTACCTTGGGGTTAGAATTTGCTGGTATTAAGAAAAAACGCAGGAAAGAAATAGCAGAACAATATCTAACGCTAGTTGGGCTACAGAATTACAGTAACTCTTATCCGTATGAACTCTCTGGTGGTATGCAACAGCGGGTGGCAATAGCTAGGGCGCTTGCAAGCGACCCTCAGTTGCTTTTAATGGATGAGCCCTTTGGGGCACTAGACGCCCATACAAGAATTTTACTGCAGCAGGAACTGCTCAATATATGGAGACAAAACAAAAAGACCATAATTTTTGTTACCCACAGTGTAGATGAAGCAGTGTATTTAGCAGATAGAATAGTTGTTATGACAAGTGGTCCTGGGAGAATCAAAGATATTATTAATGTGTCAATGCCTCGGCCTAGGGAGCGTTCCAATCCTCAATTTGGAAAATTAACATCTATGCTCCTAAATATGCTCACTGAAGAATCGAGTAATAATAATGATAATGTAATAAATCTATGATAAAAAACCTCTTTAGCTGTTTTATTTGGCTAAGAGGTTTTTGTTCTTTAATTTTGGAACAAATGCAATTTGCTATCCGTCTAAGAAGTATAGCTAGCTAATTAAGTTTAATAAAATTAGGAGCTAATATTTATGGAGGAGGAGATTTAAGATGAAAAAAAGTAGCTTCATTTATATTGCTATTATTGGTTTAGCAATACTTTTATTCGCTAATGTTACAGGAGCTGCAGAAGAAGACTTCCGGATTTTTATTAACGATGAACCATTTACTATTGAAAATCATTTGGGAAGTCCATTTCTAGACCAGCAATCTAGAACTCAAATTCCCTTGAGAGCAGTCAGTGAAGGCTTAGGTTACGAAACAGACTGGGATAATGCTACTAAGACAGTAACAATCACCAAATCGGAAAATGAAGAAATTCATATTACTATAGATAGCCAAGAGGTAATTACCTCTAATGGTACTATTGAAATGGATACCATAGCTGTAATTAAAGAGGGAAGGACTTATGTGCCTTTAAGATTTGTAAGCCAAGCACTAGGGTACAATGTGGATTATCAGAAAAATGATTATCACACTATTAATATTATTAATCTTGGTACAGAAAGTGCTTTTTATAGGCCAGATTCCGAAAAGTTACCTGATGAAATCAGAAGCTGGATAGAGCACTCTAGAAAGGTGCCTGCAGTTCAAGAAAAAGTGCTTGATGGGAAGAGGTATGTTTTTGTTACTGAGGGCCAAAAGCCAACAGGAGGGTATGCAGTAAAGGTTGAGGAAGTAACTGCTGTTGATGGGAACCTAGTTTTCAACATCAAAACAACTGAGCCTGAAGAAGGAGCCACGGTGACGCAAGTAATCACCTACCCATATGATCTTATTGTCGTTGAAGACAAAGAGTCACCTTTAAAGTTTTCAGATGTGGATGATGAAAACAGGTATTTTATGGGATTGTGGGGTATTGATACTATTGAGCAGCCTATTATTGCATCTTCAGAATGGATAAAGATTTTTAGTATAGAAGAGCAGGGAGAAAATGAATACTTGCTAACAGGCATTGCTAATGTCCATGAAGGTACAGTTAGCTATAATTTGATTACTGACGCAGGAGATGTAATTCATAGTGGCTTTACTACTGCAGCCTTTATGGATTGGGGCTACTTTGAAGAAGTTGTGGAAGTCCCTGAGGATTTTGTAGATGCTGAATTATATTTAGAGTTGTATAGTGAGAGCATGAAGGACGGTTCTAAGATGTTTAAAGTAACTATTCCAATTAAATAAAATAGTAGACAATGCCCCTCGCAAATAAGCGAGGGGTATTACAATAATGTATAAATAAGCAAAGCCCTAAAGTGAAGGGATAAAAAATGACACTAAAAATTTTTCAGGTGGACGCGTTTACAGATAAACCCTTTTCAGGAAATCCTGCAGCAGTGTGTGTTTTAAGTAGTAAAAAGAATGATAGTTGGATGCAAAAAGTTGCACACGAGATGAATTTATCAGAGACGGCTTTCTTGATGCCAAAGCTAGATGGTTATGTAAATAAGGTGGTTTACTCCAACTACTGATGTTAAGCTATGTGAGACATGCTACACTTGCAAGTGCACACAGTCTATGGGAGGAAGGATACCTGAATAAAGATAAAACTGCTAAGTTCTACAGTAAAAGTGGTGTGCTACCTGCCGGGTTAAGTAATTCATGGATAGAGCTAGATTTCCCCGCTTCCGAACCTGAAGCGGTTGAAGTTTCAGCTGATATAGCTAAAGCATTAAATATTAAACCATTTATTATGGGAAAAGCGTTTACTACATATTTGAAGTTGAATCTGACTCATTAGTGAGAGATGTTACACCTCTTGCTTCCTTAAATAATCTGAATTACCTTACCCTGAAATATAACAACATCCAAGATATTAGCCCGCTAGTTCAATTGACAAATCTAGAAGAGCTAGTGTTAACAGGAAATAAGATTACTGAACTACCAGACCTAAGCAGATTAAGCCAACTTAAGCTTTTATGGCTTGACAGCAACGACTTAACAGAGGTTGCTGAACAGTTAAACAATTTAAGTAGCTTGGAGAAACTGTACCTAAATCATAATGAGATTACCAATATTTCCAAACTAGAAGGATTGCCAAACCTACGACAATTAAATCTTCAGGACAACAGGATTACTGAGTTAGGAGAGAGTTTTACCAATCTAACAAGCATGGAAGATTTGAACTTGGCTAATAACCATCTCACTAAAGTGGAGGGCTTGACCGCATTGACCAATTTAAAGCTTCTGAACTTAAATGGAAATATCATTAATACTAAAGATGAAGTGACTGCAGATAATATAGGGCGTTTACAAGAGCAAGAAACAACTGTCCTCCTAAACATCTTTACTGAGCAACCTAAGATCGTCCTTTACCCTAATAAAGTAGATGCCTATATCAATGGCGCTTATGTAACGCTTACACAAGCACCTTATATAAAAAATAATCGCACTCTAGTACCATTGCGTTTTATTAGCGAAGGCTTAGGAGCCAAAGTAGATTGGCATGAAGCAAGTCGGCAAATAACTGTAGAGACTGAAACTACGAAAGTTATACTTAATGTGGCCCCCCAGATTAAAAACGGTACCACCTTTATTCCTTTGAGATTTGTCTCAGAGCAGTTAGGAGCGGAGGTTGACTTTGATCAACGAACTCACCAGATTACTTTATATTAGACATTCTATATACTCATGAAAAGTTTAAGGGCGCGGTATATACTGCGCCCTTACTGATGCCTTTTTTGAATCATGCGAAGGCGTATAAAGAAACATATAGCAGCAAAGGTTAACCCCATAGTTATGCCGATCCATAGCCCAAAAGGTCCAAGCTCTGTAAAAGCGGCAAGAACATATCCAACTGGAATTCCAATAATCCAATAGGATACAAAAGCGATGTAAAATGTAACCTTAACATCCTTGTACCCTCGAAGGGCACCTTGCAATCCAGCTTGAGCTGCATCCGACAATTGAAAGATTATTGCTATTTTAAATAGCTGTCCCGCTAATGCAATTACCTCAGGATCTTCAGTGTATAAAGTAGCAATGGATTCTCTAAAAAAGAATAGAAGTGTTGCACTCAGCGCAGAGAAAGCAAGACCACCAGTAACCCCAATAATAGTGTACTGCTTAGCGTACTGAAGCTTATCCCCACCAATAGAATAGCCAACCACAATGGTCAAAGCCATGGATATACTCAAGGGAATCATAAAGAGAAAGGAAGTAAAGTTAAGCACAACTTGATTAGCGCCAATAGTTACTGAAGTAAACATGATCCCAATTAATAATGTTACAGTAGAAAAAATACTAGTCTCAAAGAAAATAGAGAGCCCAATTGGAACACCGATAGCAAGTTGCTCCTTCCATGCCTTCCAAGAGGGCTTAACCCATTGCTTTAAGATTTTATAATGCTTTACCTTAGGCAGCGACAAGGTAATCATAATGCTGAGCAAGAGGATAATCCAGTAGGTAAAGCCCGTAGCATAGCCAGCACCAACCCCACCAAGAGCAGGTAGACCAAAGTTACCAAAGATAAATCCATAGTTTAGTAATACATTAAAAGGAACTGCCAAAACTGTAATCATCATGGTGATTTTGGTAAAACCTTGGCCATCAAAAAAATTCCTAAGTACATTAGATACAAATAAGGGTATTATGCCAATAGATAAGCCAATCAAGTACTGAAAGGCGATTCTATGAACTTCTGAGTCTAATTCCATAAAAGCCAAGATAGGGTCAGCAAGAATTCTTCCAGCACATATAACTAAAATAGAAATAATTACAGCTAGATAAAGAGCCTGAGTAACAGTATAGTGAATGTTTTTATACTGTCCCCTACCTACAAGCTGGGAAACCATAGGTGTAATAGCTAACAAAATACCCACTGTTCCAACGTAAACAGGTACCCATAGGCTTGAACCAATAGCTACACCAGCCAAATCGTTGGTACTGACACGGCCAGACATCATTGTATCCACTAGGTTCATCGCTATTAAGCTTAATTGGGTAACCATAATTGGCCATAAAATTGATATATATATGATTATCTTATTCTTCCAGCTTTCTGTGTGATACATTGGTTCCTCCGGCTAATCAGTTCGTTTTATTTTATAACTACCTATGTATTATAATCTAAAAGTTAGTGATTGGTAAGGGATAGGGGGAGGGAATTTTTACATTAAAAGCTTAGAGGAACGTTTATGATTTGACCTAGAAAAATTAAGTTCGGATCAACAATCTGTGGGTTAGCGGCAATAATCGCTTGCAAACTAACTCCAGTACGTCTAGAGATGCTGAGCAAAGTTTCTCCCACTGAAACATAGATTTGTATAGTTTCCATTGGCGATGGCAAAGGTGGTGTTACTGGAAGATTTATAACCTGATTGACTGAGATAATATTCGGGTTAACTATTTGAGGGTTAACTTCTAGTAATAATGGCACCGTTAAGCCAAAGCGCTGGGCAATAATAAAGAGGCTATCGCCTGGCCTTACTAAGTATTGCGCGGGGCTAGAGGGTGCATCTGGTGGAACTGGTGCTACTGAAGGAATAGCGATAATTTGCCCAGGGAAAATGACATTAGGATTAATGATTCCAGGGTTAAGTGCTAGGATGTCTTCTATATTTAGTACACTGAAGATTCTAGCAAGAGAAAAAAGGGAATCTCCTGGAATTGTAACAATGTTAACTTCTACTTTATTTGGGGGCTCGTTGTTTTTAGGCATAACCTATAACCTCCCTTAGTAAAAATATATTTCATTATAGTATATGGTAATAACAAAAAAATGAAAGTATTTAAAAGGCTTTTTTTTGCTTGCACAAAGATTTCTTTTCATTTCTGGAATAGAGACTGGAAAAGCAAAAGTTCCCGGTATGCACTGGGAACTTTTTGTTACTCTAAAATTATTACCTCTACTTCTGTCCTATCCCATGAGCTTGCTTCAGCACTGGTGGGAAATAAAATCTGAACGGTTTGGGAGGGAAGGGCGGGGTTTGATGTAATCTCAGCCAGGCCCAGTTTAGAGACAAATACCTTTTGGCCTGCTTTGAAGGTATTGGGGTTAGCTTTGACCTGGACAGCAGACTGGTTATGTTGTCCAGTGACTACTTTCACCACTTTGCTTAAGCCACTCTCTGAATTAGTAGCTGGTTTTCCTGCTGTTGTAGACGTCTGAGCCGTATTAGCAGGCTTCGGATTCGGGGTAGAGGAAGTAGTATTAGTTGTGTTAGCAGCTTTTACTTGTGCAGGGGGAGTAGGGAACGGTGAATTCTCATTGCCGTGTTGGTTAATGTTTGATCAGTTAAGTCTAATCAAAGATCATAGAATATCTATGAATATGACAAGTGACATGGTGCTTCTCAGTTGGGGTACACCAAACAAAATCACCTGGAGTGGTGGACACACAGTATGGCACTATGGTCCTGAAACAAGAGCATACTTAAGAAACAATCGGGTAGTAGGTTTCTATTAGTGATTATAGCATTATAAAATGTATATTTGGGTCAGATCAATAGTTACTAATTATTGGTCTGACCCTTTAAATGTTCATAGATCTGTTTGCCGTCTAACATCTGTAACATATAGGTGTAATTTAGAGTAAGGTTATTTTGAACAAAAAACATAGGAACTATCAATAATTTCTTTGTAAATAGTGGTATTATAAATGAGAAGTAAATAGATTTGATGGAGGTAAAATAAGTATGCTGGAAAAAGAACTACTAAAGTATTTTGGATTTAGTACCTTTAAAACAGGTCAAAGAGAAGTTATTTCCAGACTGGTAAACAACCAGTCTGCTGCTGCGATCTTTCCCACTGGAGCAGGGAAATCCCTCTGCTATCAGCTTCCAGCCATGATATTGCCCCATATGACCTTAGTGGTTTCTCCGCTCCTTGCGCTGATGAAAGATCAAATAGACTTTCTGACGGAACATAATATTCCTGCTGCCCGTCTTGATTCCACTCTCAGTAAAGAGGAACACGACACAATCCTTGAAAGAGCAAGGAATGGACAATTAAAAATATTGATGATTGCAGTTGAACGCTTCAATAATGAGCGTTTTCGTGCCCAGCTGCAGCGATTGAATATTTCCATGCTGGTGGTGGATGAGGCTCACTGTATTTCGGAATGGGGGCATAATTTTCGCCCTGACTACTTGAAGCTACCTGTTTATAGAAAAGAATTTGGGATTCCCCAGGTTTTATTGTTAACTGCTACTGCAACAGAGCAGGTGCGGGATGATATGTGCGGTAAATTCCTTGTGCCCAGCGAAAATGTGGTGGTTACAGGTTTCTATAGAAACAACCTTTTCTTAAAAGTTTCCCCTACCTCGGAAACTGAAAAATTAAATCATTTGCGCCAGCGAATTAAAGAATCTCCAAATGATCCAACTATCGTATACGTCACCTTGCAAAAAACTACAGAGCAAGTTTCAAACTTCCTTAGCGATAACGGGATTAGCGCATTTCCTTATCATGCTGGAATGGATGATGAAGAGCGAGAGCGAATTCAAAATGAGTTTCTGGCTGGGAAGATAAATTGCATCGTTGCAACTATAGCTTTTGGAATGGGAATAGACAAAAAAAATATACGACGAGTAATTCATTATGACTTGCCAAAGTCTATAGAAAACTACAGTCAGGAAATTGGACGCTCCGGTAGAGACGGCAAGCAGTCCTTTTGCGAAGTCTTGGCAAACAGGAATAATATTAGCCAGCTAGAGAATTTCATTTATGGTGACACCCCGGAAAGGGAAGCCATTGAGAAGCTTCTCCACAAAATTAAATATCATGATGATCCGGTGTGGGAAATCAAATTAACTGCTCTCTCATATGAAATGGATATAAGGGTATTACCCTTTAAAACCCTACTGGTATATCTAGAAATGGAAGGAATTATTCGGCCTAAGCATACTCGCTTTGATGAATACACGTTTAAATATCAGGTAGAGCCTGCTGTTATCATAAACACATTTGAGGGGGAAAGAAGAAAGTTTATCAGTGAGGTTTTCAATAACTGCCAGACGAAAAAAGTCTGGACATATGTGGATTTACCAGGTATTCTTCAGAGCTATGATCAGGCAAATCGAGAACGAATCATTGCAGCTCTTGAATATTTTTCCGAAAAAGGATGGATTGAACTTCAATCCAAACAAGCAGTTGAATCCTATGATATTCTAAAAAATGACTTTAATGTCCAAGTGGTGGGGAAAAAGCTGGGAGACCTTTTTGGGGCAAAAGAAAGACAAGAAATAGAAAGAATACACAAATTAATTAACTTCTTTGAAAGTGATTCCTGCATTAGTAAAAGACTTGCCCACTATTTTGGCGAATATATCGATAAAGATCATTGTGGGCACTGTTCATTTTGTCAGAGCGGTCCAGCTTACATTGAGTACACAATTGAATTGCCACCACTTAGTAGCTACTGCTTTAGGGAACTGACCGGAGAATTATCTGAAGCTGCCAGGGACAATTGTTCAGTGCAAAATATCACCAAATTCCTTTGTGGCATATCTTCTCCTTCCTTGATTAGGCTCAAGGCAAAGAAGCTAAAGCACTTTGGCACTTTAGAAAGACATCCTTTTTTAGAGGTAAAGAGCTGGGTACATCTACAGTTACAAAAATAGAGGGGGATCTTTGAGACATGTAATAAGTTCCTTTGGGCGGCAGGGTTAGGTTTTTTAGGTCTAGGTGCCCAAGCTCCAGATCCTGAGTGGGGTACTATGCTAAGTAAGGGACGAGAATATTATCGAGTAGCACACCACCTGACTACGTTTCCTGGTTTGGCCATATTTTTAGTAGTATTGGGCTTTAACCTGTTGGGGGATGGACTTCGAGATGCTCTTGATCCCAAGTCAAGGAATCAAGGGAAGGGGTGATATAATTGGAATATTTGTTACAAGTAAAAGACTTAAAAACTTATTTTCATACTGATAAATCTGTTGTTGGCGCTGTAGATGGAGTATCCTTCAATGTACGCGAACCTGTTTCAGCACTGGATGTGTCAATTCAGTCTCAAATTATTAATCTGCTTAAAGATTTACAAAAAAAGTTTTGATTGACATTTCTCTTTATATTTCATGACCTAAGTGTTGTGAAGCACATGTCAGACCGAGTTGGCGTTATGTATTTAGGTTCTCTGGTTGAGGAATCCACAAAGGAAGAATTTTATGCAAATCCTTTACACCCTTATACCAAAGCATTGCTCTCGGCTTTGCCTGAGTGGGACATTTATAGAAAACAGGAGCGCATTATATTAAAAGGGGATGTACCTAGCCCTTCGAACCCGCCTCCATGTTGTTGTTTTCACACTCGTTGTCCTCAAGTCATGGATATATGCAAAAAGGAAAAACCAATATTAAGGGAGCATTCCTGTAATGAATTTAAATGAGGATTGAATAAAAAAAGCCCCCTTGGTATCATACGAGGTGTCCAAAGCTTCGAAGCAAAAAGGACCC
>NZ_JBNPXS010000051.1:0-16840 GCF_050433185.1 Desulfitispora alkaliphila | reverse complement strand
ATGCAATTAACTTAATGAACCGCCAAGTACCGAACGGTATGCTTGGTGGTGTGAGAGGACGGTAGATAAAATAATTATCTACCTCCTACTCGATGATAATAAAATTATTCCTTTATAAAAAAACAAAACAATACAATACTTAAAGACTACATTTCCTATCATACATACTACAAGAAACTAGTAAATTCATTGAGAAAATATTAACAATCTATGGTACAAATGTACACATTTTGCTATAATCAAAACAACAAAATATTTTTAATAATACGAATCCGATAACCTAAAAACTTGACTATTTATTTCGCTCAGTCTTGTGTTTTAATTTTCAAATAATAATTTCAAGATAAATGGTTGTTTGTCTTTTGAGAGAGGGGTGGTTAGTGATAAGTGAATTTAATTATGTGCAAATAATTAAGGCAATGCCAAAAAGTTGGAGGGAGGAATATGCATGACAAAAGTGACAAGAAGGGGCTTTTTTAAAGGCGTTGGAATTGCCTCAATGGGTTTGACATTAAGTGTTGTTGATGATAGTGAGAAGAAGGCTTATGCTAGTGAACTTAAAGTGACATATGGAACTGAAAAAATGACTGTCTGCCCGTACTGTGGAGTTGGTTGCGGGATTTTAGTATTTGCAGAAGAGGGCAAGGTGGTTTATGTAGAGGGAGATTCAGATAACCCAATTAACGAAGGGGCACTTTGTTCTAAAGGCTCTTCCATTAACGATTTATCCCATGTGATGTACAAGGGAATGCGTGTAGAAAACAAACAAAGAGTGACCAAAGTGTTATACCGTGCTCCAAAAAGTAGTAGATGGGAGGAGAAAGACTGGAACTGGGCTCTTGAAAAAATAGCACAAAGAGTAAAAGAAACCAGGGATTCAACCTTCGAGGAAGTAAATGCAGAAGGGGTTACAGTAAATAGAACAACAGCAATCTCCCATTTTGGTAGTGCTGCATTAGAAAATGAAGAGAATTATCTTTTTCACAAATTTACTAGAGCCATGGGGATGGTAAATATAGACCATCACGCTCGTCTCTGACATAGTTCCACGGTCGCCGGTCTGGGGGCCACGTTTGGAAGAGGTGTGATGACAAATCATTGGATAGATTATAAAAATTCAGATGCATTTTTAGTTATAGGTGCAAATCCTGCTGAAAATCATCCGCTGGCTATGAAATGGATTCAAAAAGCCCAAGAGGAACGAGGAGCAAAGCTAATTGTTGTTGACCCTAGATATACTCGTACTTGTGCTAGTGCGGATTATATTGGACATTTGCGTCCAGGTACTAATATTGCTTTTATTAATGGATTAATTAACTACGCATTGCAGAATGGTTATTACCACAAAGACTATGTGGAGAATTACACTAATGCCTCTTTTCTTGTAGATGAAGAATTTGATTTTGCTGATGGAGAATTTACTGGTTTTCAAGAGGTAGATGGAATGAAATCCTACGACAGAAGCACCTGGAGATATCAGCTAGGTGAAGATGGTAACCCCCTACGAGACTCTAGCCTAGAACACCCACGTTCTGTATTTCAATTGCTTAAAAAACATGTAGAGAGATACGACATAGAAACTGTTTGCAATGTTACTGGTACAAACATAGAGGACTATGAGCAGATAGCAAAAACATTTTGTTCCACAGGAACATCAGGCAAGGCTGGTAATGTAATCTATGCTATGGGTATTACTCAACATACGCATGGTACGCAAAATGTGAGAGCTTTGGCCATATTACAGCTACTTCTAGGCAATATGGGAATACCAGGAGGAGGAGTTAATGCCCAACGGGGAGAGTGTAATGTTCAAGGTTCAACTGATATGGCTATGCTCTTTCATTTAATACCTGGATATATGGGGGTTCCTAGAGAAAACTTACATCCTACACTAGAGGATTACGTCAAAGTAGAAACGCCAGCTAGTGGTTACTGGTCAAACAAACCCAAATTCTTGATTAGCTTATTGAAAGCTTTCTATGGTGATAATGCTACTCAGGAGAACGACTTTGGTTATGATTATTTACCTAAACTAGACAAAATGAATAGGTCTCATATAGGTATTGTGGAGGAGACAAAAAAGGGCAGTATTAAGGGAATGTTTGCTTGGGGGCAAAACCCAGTTGTAGGGGGGCCAAATACTAAATATGCAATTGATGCATTTACTCAATTGGACTGGATGGTTGCCATTGACGTATTTGAAACGGAAACAGCTAGCTTTTGGAAGGCACCTCATTTAAACCCTGAAGAAGTAGAGACAGAGGTATTCATGTTACCAGCAGCTAGTGTATATGAAAAAGAGGGTACAGTCACCAATAGCGGTCGCTGGATTCAGTGGCGCTATCAAGCTATAGAACCCATAGGGCAATGCAAAAGTGATTTGTGGATAGTCGATAGGATCTTTAACGGGGTAAAAGAGCTATATCAAAAAGAGGGAGGAACTTGTCCAGACCCAATTCTCAAGATGAACTGGGACTACAGTGGCAGTTTTGACAAAAAGCCTGATGTTCACAGGGTTGCCCTTGAAATTAATGGATATGATGTAACTACGGGTAAGGGATTAACTACTTTTGGAGCATTAACAGATGATGGTTCAACTGCGTGTGGCAACTGGATTTATGCAGGTTACTTTGACAATGCAGATAACCCCGCCTGTAAACGCAGGGAATTGGAAGGACCGGGAGGTTTAGGCTTACATCCTAATTATGCTTATGCTTGGCCTTTGAACAGGAGAATTGTGTATAACCGATGTGCTACTGATGCTCATGGCAAGCCGTGGGATGACCAACGGGCATTGTTTAACTATTCAGGTGGGCGCTGGGAAATGAAGGATGTACCTGACTTTAACGCCAGTGTGGAACCAGAAGTGTCTGCAGCAAATCCTTTTATTATGAATACTGAAGGACTAGCACGTATATTCTCCAATGGTCCAGTGGATGGCCCCTTCCCAGAGCACTATGAGCCTGTAGAGGGTCCAATAAAGAATGCCCTTAATAAATTGCAGCATATGCCTGTAGCAAACATTTGGGAGCACGATGGTAGTAGGCTAATAGAGCTTGGAGATAGTCAATATCCTATAATTATTACAACATATAGATTAACTGAGCACTATCAGAGTGGTGCTATGACAAGAAATTGCCCATCGCTGGTAGAATTGATGCCTGAGATGTTTGCTGAAATTTCAAGGGAGTTTGCTAAAGAGCTTGGCATAGAACCAGGGGACAAATTAGTAATTTCTACTCCGCGAGGCGAGATTACAGTTAATGCCATGGTTACCTCTAGGATAAAGCCTGTCAAGCTGTTTGGGAAGTTATATCACGTTATTGGAATGCCGTGGCATTGGGGTTTTTCTGGGTTGTCCAGGGGAGATTCAGCCAATGTATTGACTTCACACATAGGTGACCCCAATACCACAATTCCTGAAAGCAAGGCCTTTATGTGTAATGTCAAAAAAGCGGAATAAAAGATTAATAGTGAAGAGAGGTGAGAATACATGGCTCAAAAGGGAATGTTAATTGATGTTACAAAGTGTATTGGGTGTCGCTCATGCCAAGTATCCTGTAAGTCTTGGAATTATTTAGATAGTGAACGGACCAGTTTTGAAAATACAGTGACAAATCCACCAAAAATGTCAGCAGACACCTATACTGTTGTGGAGTTCATTGAAACGGAGAAAAATGAACGCCCCATATGGCGGTTTATTAAGCACATGTGTATGCATTGTAAGCATCCGGCTTGTGTATCAGCTTGTTTTGCCAAAGCCATCACTAAGGCAGAGAGCGGTGCTGTGGTTTATGACAGCAAAACTTGTGTAGGGTGTCGCTATTGTATGCTTGCTTGTCCTTGGTGGATACCCAAGTACGAGTGGAATAAGACTTTCCCTAAGGTCAAAAAGTGTCGCTTTTGCATTGATTTACTTGATAATGGAAAAGAACCTGCTTGTGCAACATCCTGTCCTACAGCCATAAAATTTGGTGATAGGGATGACATGATAGCTATTGCTAAGCAAAGGATAAAGGATAACCCAGATAAATATATTGACCACATCTATGGAGAAAATGAAGTAGGAGGAACCAGTGTCCTTTATATTTCAGATATCCCCTTCGAGGAACTAGGACTAACAGCAAATTTACCCAAAGAACCACTGCCAGATTTAACTTGGGATGCCCTGAAAAAAGTTCCTTACCTTGCTGGGGGTATAGCGGCAGGTATGACGGGTTTATATTTCTTATTTAATAGAAAACAGGAAGTGGCAAATGAGGAGAATAATCAAAAAAGGTAGGTGAGTGTTGTGAGCAATCAAGTTAGATTTGGATCTTTTGCTTTTAGGGTTACGCCGATACGCATGGTCATGATGCTACTAGCCTTAGTAGGAATTGGGCTTATGATATATCGTTTGGTATATGGCTTAGGAGCAGCTACGAACTTAAATGACTCTTGGCCTTGGGGTTTATGGATTGGTGTGGATGTTATGCTAGGTGTGGCGTTGGCTGCAGGGGGGTTCACTATGTGCGCTGTAATATACGTTTTTAATCTCAAACAGTTTAAGCCATTGACTAGGCCAGCTGTATTAACTGCTTGGCTGGGTTATTTATTGGTCTTGGTGGGACTCTTTTTGGATGTGGGGCTTTGGTATAATGCATGGAGACCACTTATCCATTGGGGATATACTTCAGTATTGTTTGAAGTATTTGTATGTGTAACTATATACAACATTGTCTTACTTGTAGAATTTTTACCAGTAATTGCAGAGAGATTTAAATGGGATAAAGTTTACAGAATTACTACAGCAGTTACAATTCCTGCTGTAATCGCTGGAATAGTTTTATCAAGTTTACACCAATCTTCATTGGGAGCACTGTTTTTGATCATGCCAGATAAAATGCACCCAATTTGGTATACGGATGCATTGCCATGGCTATTTTTGCTCTCAGCTATTTCTGTTGGGCCTGCTATGGTAGTTATAGAATCTTTCTTAGTTTCTAAATCATATAAAATGAAGTTTGAACAACGAATTTTAGGCCAGCTTATGATCGGAGTGGCTTTTATTCTAGCCATTTACTTAGCTTTTAACTTGTGGAATCTTTCAAATAGAGGGTATTTAGAGGCAGCTTTTGCTGGTACTTTTACTGGAAACATGTACTTACTTGAATTGGCACTATTTGCATTTCCACTATTATTAATAATTGTTGGTCCAGGAAGGAAGTCAAAAGGTGGAATTGTTTTATCTGCTTTGATGGTAGTAACTGGGGTAGTAGCAAACAGGTTAAATGTATTATTTACGGGTTTACATGAAGCAGCCCCTGTATCATACTTTCCTTCGGGGATGGAGATTATGATTACCCTGGGGTTAATATCTATAGGATGCCTCGTATATCTATTTGTAGTAGAAAACTTTAATGTGTTCCCTAAGGGTGTGAAAAACAATCCTTATATAGAAAATCAACAGCGGGGATTTGTTCCTATAGATTCCGGTGTCAATATTAGTTCAAAATAGATTAAAGATAAACAGAGGCCCTTCATTAGGCCTCTGTTTGTAAATCTGGCTCATATTCATAGAGCTTTTCTTTTAAGTGCTCTGGTATACGCATACTCTTTTTAGTATTTCTGTTCATAAATACAATTGCTCCCCTTCCGGCAGCAGCTATTTTACCATCTTTTGGCCTAACAATAGCATACTCAAAGTCAAAACTGGAGTTTCTAACTCTAGTAGCTCTGAGCTTTACATCAAGTTGATCTCCGAAGTAGAGTTCAGCTAAGTATTGGCAGTAGAGATCGGCTGTTACTACAAAAAATTCTTTATTGCGCAGCATTTCAGATTCAAGAGCTAGCTCTCGAAGGTATTCTACTCGGGCTTGCTCAAAGTAGATGAAATAACTTACGTTGTTAATGTGTCCAAAGGCATCTGTTTCACAAAAGCGGGTGCGGATAGAGGTACTGAAGCGAAATTTTTCAAGCCACGCTTCCGGACTTGGTTGAGTAATTTTTTCCATAGCACTCTCCCCTATAGTAATAAATTTTAGAATTAATCCATTAACAATTTCTATAAAAAAAGGAAGATACCTTCATTCCACGGATAAAATATGTTGAATTTTTAGTCTATGTATTTTTCCGGAGCAGGATTGAAGGTGTATGACTTTTTGAAAGCTATTAAGTTGGATGACCTTTCCCTTTAGCTCTTCACGGGTGTCCTGCCAGCTGGATACTATTTTCAGTTCCCTTCCTGTTGCAAGGGATTCTGTAATTAAATACTGGAATTCCTGGGCAAGCTCTTCGCTAATATTATCTTTTTGTGGTGGTATAGGTTTATGTTTATGATTTTTAAGAGCAGAGCGGTGTTCTGATAACATCATCTTACTACAATTAAACTGGTCTAATAGTTTTTTACTCATGCTTCATGACCTCCCACTTTTGTTGCTCGCTGAAAAAACTGAGCACTTGTACTTAAAGAAGATGCGCGAAAGATACTGGTGGTGCCAAACCGATCCCGTACACTGTCCACAGTAGAGTTTAAACTGGAGTCTTTGCTCTGATCGGAAAACAAAGACATTTGAAAGGAACTGTTTGATTGAAGCTGGCTCAAACTGATTCCTAGAGCGCGTACTGGGTAGTATTGCCAATGGGCTTCAAATAGATTAAGTACCTCTGGATAAATAGTAGAGCTAGTGTCACTGGGCTGATAAAGTTTTTTTTGCCTAGAAAACCCCATAGGGTTTTGGAAATCTGCTCCGCGACAGTATAGATTGATGACATTTCCCAAGCAGTTCAACTGTCTAACGCGCCGACATACTTCTTCTGTAACTTCTAATAAAATAACCTGGATTTCTCGCTGATTGCGATAGTCTCTGGGTAGAGTGATAGAATGACCGACCCCTTTGTGTTGCTCTTGGGCAAAAGGGTTTAAAGAAGAGTAGTCAATGCCATTAGCGTTTAGCCACAAAATCTCTCCATTTACTCCCCAACGAAGGTGTAAGTCCTTGCGAGGTAGCTTAGCTAAACTGCCAATAGTAGTTACACCTATATTTTTCAATTTTTTTCCATCCTAGAGCCCACTCCAAAGAGTTTTTTTATTGGTAAAGGCCAAACATAGGAATAGTAACTCTTCTTAGAGAGGGAAAATATGCCTGATCTATTTTTTTTTGCAAAATTATCGCAAGCCATTTTAGCTTGCAAAGGGTTTTCCCCAATGCCAATACGGCAGCGCACGCCGGTGCGACAGAGTATTTCTCTGTTTATGGTATGGGCTATTTTTTCAGGTTCCCCATAAAGCTTTTGAGATCCGGTAACATCTAAAAATTGTTCATCTATTGAGTAAGGCATTACTAAATCTGTATATTGCTCTAGTATTTTTGTTATTTCTAGGGAAACATCTATATAAGTTTGCATATGGGGGCTCACAAAGATAGCATCTGGGCAGAGAGCTGTGCATTCCCAAGCGGGCATTCCAGTTTTAATACCTTTTTCTTTTGCTTGTCTGCTAGCAGCTAAGGCTATACCATGCCTGAGCTTTGGATCTCCGCAGACTATTACGGGCTTTTCTTTTAGATGGGGGTTTCTAGAAATCTCAACGCTGGCATAAAAGGATTCCATATCTGCCAACATAATTACCTGTGTCATGAAAACACCTCCTAGGAACTTTGGGAACATACATTCTATTATACACTAAAACTTTAAAATATAGAACAAAGGTTCTAAAGGTAAAGTAAGGAATAATACTGAAACCTAGTAAGATGAGTTTAAAATAGGAGGTGTAGCTGTTGAATTTTAACTATATGTACTATCCAAACCCATCTAAAAGAATGAGCACCTTTGCCAGAGATGGCATGGTTGCCACTAGTCAACCTCAGGCCGCTCAAATAGGGTTAGATATACTGAAAAAAGGTGGTAATGCTATAGATGCGGCAGTAGCCATGGCTGCTAGCTTAACGGTACTTGAGCCCACTTCTAATGGCATTGGGGGAGATGCATTTGCCCTAGTATGGCACAAAGGAAGTTTATATGGATTGAATGCCAGCGGCCCTGCTCCGGCGGGTATTTCTATAGAAGAGTTAACCGATAGGGGGATCAGTGAGATGCCCAGGCTGGGGTGGACTTCTGTAACAGTTCCAGGAGCTCCTGCGGCGTGGTCGGAGCTGTGGAAGCGCTTTGGCCGACTGGAATTTCAACGACTATTTGAGGGAGCTATTGATTATGCTACTAGCGGTTATCCAGTATCACCGGTGGTAGCACACTTTTGGGATTTGGCATATCAGGATATGGTGGAAAACGCCGACGGCTATGAATTTGAATCCTGGTTTCGGACATTTTCCCCTAAAGGTAGGGCTCCTAGAGCGGGGGAAATTTGGAAGTCAAGTGATGTAGCGGATACATTAAGGGCGATAGGAGAAACAGAAGCTAGAGCTTTTTATAGGGGAGCGTTGGCACAAAAAATCCATGAAGCTTCTAGTAAGTGTGGAGGATTTTTAACAGCTAGTGACCTGGCAGAATATAAACCTCAGTGGGTTGATCCAGTAAAAGTAAACTATAAGGGCTATGATGTATGGGAATTGCCACCTAATGGGCAAGGAATAGTAGCACTTATGGCACTTAATATGCTGAAAAAATGGGATTTTTCTGAGTCTAATGTGGAAATGTATCATCATCAGATAGAAGCAATGAAATTGGCTTTTGCCGATGGACTAAATTATATCACTGATAGGGAGCATATGGAGGTAACAGTTGAGGCCTTGCTAGCAGATGAATATGCAGATCAAAGAAGAAAAGAGATAGGTAATAGGGCTGTTGATCCGAAATACGGAAAACCACCCATGGGAGGAACGGTTTATTTGGCAACAGCTGATCGAGAGGGTAATATGGTGTCATTTATTCAAAGTAACTACAGGGGCTTTGGATCGGGAATAGTGGTTCCAGGGACAGGCATTAGTTTGCAAAACAGAGGTCATACTTTTTCTTTGGACCCTGCTCATCCCAACTGTTTAAAGCCGGGGAAGAAAACTTACCACACCATTATACCGGGATTTTTATCTAAGGGTAATGAACCGGTGGGACCTTTTGGCGTGATGGGAGCTTTCATGCAGCCTCAGGGGCATGTTCAAGTATTAATGAACACCCTTGACTTATGTTTAAATCCCCAAGCTACATTAGATGCACCTAGATGGCGGTGGGTTGAGGGTAACCTTGTAGAGGTGGAAAGCAATTTTCCTGAGGATATGGTTAGGGCTTTAGAAGAAAGGGGGCACAAAATAAAAAGATCAAAGGATATTGCCGATTTTGGCAGGGGACAAATTATCTGGCGACTAAAAGAGGGAGTCCTAGTAGGAGCATCAGATCCTAGAGCAGATGGAATTGTAGCAGCTTGGTGAAAAATGATGTTTCTATTAAAATAAAATATTTTCCTATAATTCTGCAACGAGCGCGGAGTGAAAATGGTGGACTTTAAAATGATTGATCTCTTTGGACGTTGGAGGCACCTAACCATTCCAATAGAGCGTTTTTCAGAGAAAACACTAAAAGATGGAATAGGGTTTGACGGCTCTAATTATAGTTATGCACCATTAGAAAAAAGCGATATGGTATTTATTCCAGACGTTACTACAGCATTTGAGGAACCCTTTACTGCTACGTCCACACTTTCCATGATTGGTGATGTTTACATAATAGGCGACACTAATGTGGTTTAAGTGAAATGGCACATCATTTTATTGGAGGTCTACTCAAGCATGCGCCAGCCCTGTGTGCATTGACAAACCCCAGTACAAACTCATACAAGAGGTTAGTGCCTGGGTATGAAGCACCTGTGAGCATTTGTTTTGCCACTGCAAATAGAAGTGCAGTGATCAGAATCCCTGCTTATGCTAAGAGCCCTGAAGAAAAGCGCTTTGAAATAAGAAATCCAGATGCTACGTGCAACCCCTATTATGCATATGCGGGAATACTAATGTCGGGCCTTGATGGAATAGAAAACAAAATTGATCCTACAGAAGCAGGATTTGGTCCTTACGATATTAATCTATATAACTTAACCGAGGAAGAACAAGCCAAGATAATGCCATTGCCTAAATCTCTTGATGAGGCTTTAGATGCATTAGAAAAAGACTATGAGTTTTTGACTAAGAGAGGGGCATTCTCTAAGTGTCTTATAGATATTTGGATAGAAAAGAAGAGAAGTGAGTTAAAAGAGTTCAATAAAATACCTCACCCCGCTGAATTTGCTCTATACTACGATCTTTAATTTGAATAAACTAAAAAAACCACCCCAAGGTGGTTTTTTTAGTTTATTCAAACTTGCTAAGAACTTTTTCGCCAAAAGATTTTCCGAATTGAAAGCACTGCTCCAGTTCTTCTTCTGTAGGTGTAAACTTAACCTTTAAAGGTTCTTGGACAATTTCGAACTTTGATTCCTCTAAATGAGCCGCTAAAAGCTTAGGAGACTCACCTGTCCATCCATAGGAGCCAAATGTTGCTGCCATTTTATTTGTAAATCGCAGGCAGCGAATTTCTTCTAGAACAGGAGAGGTGGTGGGTAGGTACCGATTATTTATAGTAGGTGATCCTAACAGTACTCCCTTTGATCTAAAGATATCTGTCATAATATCGTTCTTATCAGCAGTCACCATATGGTGCATTTTATAATCAACGCCAGCCGCGTGAAGACCCTTGGCAATAGCCTTTGTCATTATTTCTGTGTTATCCCACATGGAGTCATAAAGCAGAGTTACTCGGGGCTCGGCGTAGTCCGATGCCCATTCCACATATTTCTCCACAACTTGCATTGGGTTATCTCGCCAAATAATGCCATGACTAGGCGCAATCATCTGGATTGGAAGGTTGAGCTTTTTCAATTCTTCAATTTTCTTGAGAAGCATGGGTCTAAAAGGTGTAAGGATATTAGTGAAGTATTTAATAGCTTCCTGATAAACTTCGTCCATCTCAGCTTCATCATTGAAAATAGATGATGTAGCATAATGTTGACCAAAGGCATCATTGGAGAATAGAATGTTATCTCCAGTTAAATAAGTCATCATACTATCGGGCCAGTGAAGCATTTTAGCCTCTACAAAAATGACCTCTTTACTGCCAAGACTGATTTTATCACCAGTTTTAACTACTTGAAAATTCCAATCTTTGTGGCACTGCTTTTGAACATGTTCTTTTCCTTTTTGTGTGACAATAACCTTTGCTTGGGGTGCTTTCTCCATTAGTGCCAGTAAACTTCCTGAGTGATCCGTTTCTGAATGATTAGAAATTACATAGTCTATTTTGGAAAAGTCAACAAGTTGCTCTAAATTTTCTAGCCACTGATCTGCGAAGGAAGCCATAACTCCGTCCACCACTGCAATTTTTTCATCTTTAATTAGATAAGAGTTATAAGAAGTTCCCCTGTGAGTTGATAATCCATAGCCGTGGAAGTACTGAGTAGTCCAGTCAGTAACACCTAGCCAATGAGCGCTTTCAGATAACTGTTTCATTAAAACCCTCCTCTTATTAATAGTCATTATCCTTAACTAATCTAAATATTCTATGCTTTGATGCTAAATACCTGCCATGGTATATATTTTTAATATAAATAGAGAAAACTATTACTGAATGTTTATATTTGTGTAAAAAAACAAAAGGACGGTGACTAAAGTGTGTCAGCAATTACCCGACAAGGAATTTGATAAACTGTTAGATCAGTTTTTTCAGGAGCCAGACAACCAAATAGTTGAAGCTAAAGTAAAGGCCCAGTTATTGAGATTCCCAAACAATGCATTTTCTTACTTGTTTTTTAATTACTTTATGCTTCAGGGCAAAGTAAATCAATACCAGCTAGAAAAGAGACTTTTTCCTCTTGCTCATGATGTGTACTTGGGAATAATGATTTTTATTAATCGGCTCTACTCAATAGAACTAAATCAGCTAAATTTTGAAAGCCTAGATGGTGAAGAGGCAGAGAATATTAGGTTCCAATATGTGAAAAGGTTTAGTCGCGCGATGCTACTAAAGGCATTGGGCAGCGAAAAAGTGCCATTGACAGGGAAAAATAGAATAAAAAAAACTCTCGAAAAAATGTTAACTATGTACAAGGTAGTTCAGGCCAATAAATTGAAGGAAAGATTGCCTTTCGATAATGAGGAAGTACTGGGACAGCTAAATCGTTATCTAAATGGTGCCGATGTTCTTGCCGATGCACCTGAGTTTATAACTACTTATTTTAGTAGCCAAGAATTAGAGCCCATAATAGAGCACCTGCGAATGAGGAAGATAAATGCATTTAGCCGTAGATATTTAGAAAGGCTGATAGATGAGAATAAAAAGAAGCAAATAAATCGGGTTTTACAAAAGATTATTTTTGAGCAGCCTGAAATTAATCATGCTAAAAAAGCATATGTAATTTACATAACATTAAATAATGGTGCTGATAACAGCTGGGTGGATCATCCTTTTATGCGCAGATTTATCCTTAACAGCTACCTTGAGAATGCTGTGGAAGAACTTGAGGCTAAAGGAAAATAATGATATGATTTAAACAGGCAGTCATTGACTGCCTTAATTTTTTGCGAGGTGATGTTTTATGCGTGAGTTGTGCTATAAGACAGTAGGGAGAATGTCTTTTGTAGAAATAACTAATGACATAAATAGGTTGCTGCTAGAGGAAAAAGTAGATAAAGGTACTGTGGTAATCTTTGTGCCCCACACAACGGCAGCCATAACTATTAATGAAAATGCCGATTCAGACGTGACTATGGATATGAAAGTTATTTTAAATCAGCTAATACCCTGGGATGGGCCTTACAAGCATTTAGAGGGGAATTCAGCAGCCCATATGATGGCCAGTTTGATAGGTGCATCGGAAACAATTATAGTCAATAAGGGAAAAGCTGTATTAGGGACTTGGCAGGGGATATATTTAGTTGACTTCGATGGACCCAGGGAGAGAAAAGTACTAGTATCAATTCAAACTTAATAAAGAGGAGAAGTTATGGAAATCATATATTACTATCTAATAAGTATAAATTTATTGGGTTTTGCACTAATGGGCTATGATAAGTGGAGAGCAATAAGGGGTCAATGGCGCATTGAGGAAAAAAAATTAATTGGAATTGCATTAGTGGGTGGAGGTTTAGGTATTTATACCGGAATGAAAGTTTGGCGCCACAAGACTCAGCATAATCTGTTTAAGTGGGGTGTTCCCATAGTCTTAACCCTACAAGTGGGTGCATATATCTTTATTAATAATATATAGCGGCTAAAATCAACAGAATATTGAAAAAATTCTCAAAAAGAGGTATCATATACTAAAACGACCACTGGAGGTCACAATAATGTCTGAGATATATAAAATAATTGTTCCAACCCCTTTTAAGGTGGGGCCTGTAAATTTATATTTGTTAAAAGGTAATCCTATAACTTTAGTAGATACTGGACCTAAGACAGAAGAAGCTTTTCGGGCTCTAAAGCAAGAAGTAGAGAGGATGGGGGTTGGTTTGGAGCAAATTGAACAGATAGTTATTACCCATGCTCATCATGATCATTTTGGGATGACAAGAAAGCTTGTAGATATATCAGGTGCTAAGACTATAGTACATAAAAAGACTGCTCCTTGGCTTATAAATCACAATGAGGCTTGGCTAGAAACAGCAGAATACTTTAGATCTCTCTATATTCAAGCTGGTGTTTCAGAGGAAATTATGAGGAAAATTAAGCAGGGTGATTATAAGATAGCACAATTTGGTCAATCTGCACCGGTGGATGTGGTAGTAGAGGATGGATCTGAGATAGTTGCTGGAGGAGACAGGTGGAAGGTAATATATACTCCGGGACACTCTAATACTTGCATGTGTCTTTTGCATGTGGAAGAAGGGTGGTTTATTTCTGGAGACCATCTTTTACCTGACATATCTTCAAACCCTCTTTTAGAGCCACCAGCTGAAGAAGGGGTAAAACGTGAACCTAACTTATCAAGATACATGGATTCTTTAAAGAAAACTGCTGAGTTGCCCATAAAACAAGTTTTCCCTGGTCATGGGGATAATTTCTTTAATCCTCAGCACCTGATAGAAGAACGAATAAAGCAATTTGAATTGCGGCAAAATCATATCTTTAATATGGTTTCTAAGGAACCAGCACTAGCTATAGAAATTTGCTATAGATTATTTCCCAAGTTGTCCAAGCAAGAACTTTTTTTAGGTCTTTCCGAAACTTTTGGTCATTTAGATATACTTGTTGCTCAAGGCAAAATAAATAAAGAGACAAAAGGTGAAGTAGATTTGTTTTTCAAAGATTGAAAGGATATTCAGCGAAGCTTTTTAGTTAAACAAACTTCGCTGAATGTTAATTGTAATACACAGTTTATTCATATGTGATTGGGTCTGTATAGCCTGCTTCTGCAAACCCTTTAAGGCGCAAACGACAGCTGTCACACACACCGCAGTTTGTTCCCTTGTAGCACGAAATAGACAAGTGATAGGGTGCATTTAGTTCCATGCCCTTAGTAATTATTTCTGCTTTTGTCATATGAAGAAGAGGTGTTGCGATTTTGATTTCTTCTCCTGTCTCAACGAAATTTTTGGAAGAAAGATTAATTGTTTGTTGTAGACTATCAATAAATTCAGGTCTACAGTCGGGGTATCCGCTATAGTCCAATGTATTAACCCCAAGGTATATATATTTTGCACCAATTACCTCTCCATAAGCCGCAGCCAAGGAGGTAAAGATTAAATTTCTATGAGGAACATAGGTAGTGGGGATCTTACTTGTGTCCATGCTTTCAGGGACTTCCATATTCAGGTCAGTTAAAGAACTACCACCGATGCTATGTAGGAATTCTACATCTACAATTTTATGTCTATGCTCTACTCCATAGTGGGCGGCTACTTTTTTTGCACACTCTAGCTCTTGGCTATGCCGTTGACCATAGCTGAAAGTTATGGGATAGATTTCTTGTCCCAAGTTGTGGGCAATAGCCATATTAGTAGTACTGTCCAATCCTCCCGATAGGGAAATTACACATTTTTTCATATGATCACCTCTTTTTAGATTGACAAAGTAAATTATAACAATCTTTGCTCATTTGGCCAAGAATTATTCATTAAAAAGAGCAGAGTATATTGACTCTGCCCTTTTAGAAGGTGGGATAATTGTTTAATTTCTTATTTTCCTAAAACAGCTTCTAAATCTGATTTAGGGTCTGTAACTAACCCTAGATTAAAGTTATCTTGAAGTACTTGTAATACTCCTGGAGAAATGAAAGCAGGTGCACTTGGTCCTACTTTAATGTCTTTTACTCCCAAGCTAAATAACCCTAATAGAATTGCAACCGCCTTTTGCTCAAACCATGACAGGATAATTGTCAGAGGTAAATCGTTAACGCCACAGTCGAAAGCTTCAGCTAAAGCTATAGCGATTTTTACTGCAGAACCGGAGTTGTTGCACTGTCCCAAGTCGATATATCTAGGGATGTTAGTTCCGGGCACTGTGCCAAAATCTAGATCGTTAAATCTAAACTTACCACATGATGTGGTAAGAAGAACACAGTCTTTTGGTAATGATTGAGCTAATTCTCGATAGTAGTCTCTTCCTTTTGTTGGCCCATCGCAACCAGCTACTGTGAAAAAGCGCTTGATTTTACCAGCTTTAACGGCATCAATAATTTCTGGTGCAATTGACAGTACTGTTTCATGGTGGAAGCCTGTTGACATAACTTTATCAGATTTTACATTAGCAGCAGGTAATTCTAGTGCTCTATTAATGACAGGTGTAAAATCGTCATTTTCTATTTTAGCAACGCCTTCTAGGCCTGCTGTTCCATATGTCCACATTATATCTGAGTAGTTTCCTTTAATAGGCATTAGGCAGTTAGTAGTACCTAAGATTGCCCCTGGGAATTGTTCAAATAATTTTCTTTGGTCAAACCATGCCTTACCTACGTTACCCTTTAAGTGAGAATATTTTTTCAATTCAGGGTAGCCGTGGGCTGGAAGCATTTCTGAATGAGTGTAAACATTAATATTTTTACCTTCAGTTTGCTTCAATAGCTCTTCAAGGGCGAACAAGTTGTGACCTGTAACTAAAATACACTTGCCCTCAATTTTATCAGAGGATACTTGAACAGGCTGAGGAATTCCTAAACGATCAGTATGGGCTTTATCAAGCAGATCCATTACTTTCACTGTAGCCTGACCAACCTCTAGTGCCATATCTATATGCTCATTTAAGTTGAAGTTTGAATTGGTTAATGTGGTGTAAAGCCCTTTGTGTACAATTGCATCGATTTCTGGATCATGAGCTCCTAGTTCCCTTGCATGTGTAGCATAAGCGGATACACCCTTAAGACCTAAAATGATAATATCTTGTAAACTTGAAATGTCTGAGTTCTTTCCGCAAACCCCAATTTTAGTACAGCCTCCCTTGGGTGTCTGCTCACACTGGTAACAGAACATTGGGTTGGCCTCTATCACTGTAGTTTTTTCTTCTTTACCTTTTAAAAAGTTAAACATGGTAACTCCTCCTTCTATAAAGTTAATATTTCTCTTTAATACTCACTCATTCTCAGTATTTCATAGTCACCTAACAATGGGTCAGCCTCAGGAACTGGATAGATATCTTATATCTATCATTTTTTTACAGGATAAAGTCCATCCTCCTTCTATAAAGTTAATATTTCTCTTTAATACTCACTCATTCTCAGTATTTCATAGTCACCTAACAATGGGTCAGCCTCAGGAACTGGATAGATATCTTATATCTATCATTTTTTTACAGGATAAAGTCCATCCTATCTGCCAAACTGGTTATGTTTGGAAGTAATGGTATGACCGTGCTTATAGTCTCCACTAGTTTCATGGTCGCTTACCCTCCT